>NZ_JBSFTC010000021.1:0-76263 GCF_053590415.1 Nonomuraea sp. NPDC003201 | reverse complement strand
GCATGGGGCTCGCGATCGCGGCGGAGGTCCCCCTCCGCGCCGTGGGGGCCGTGGGGCTGATGACGGGCGAGCGGCCGGAGCAGGAGCTGTTCGCGGAGGCCGGAGCGCTGGCCGCCGCCGAGGCGGACCCGCCCGGAGCGCCGCACGCGCCGGCCGCCTACCTCAGGCACGCGCTGTCCACGCTCGTACGGCGCTGCCTCGCCCGGGCCGTCCACCACGCGGGGACTCCATGAACGTCCGCCTCACGGTCAACGGCCGGGCCCACCGGATCGACGTGGAGCCCCGGACCAGCCTCGCCGACGCGCTGCGCGACCGGCTGGGCCTCACCGGGACCACGTTGGGGTGCGAGCACGGGGTGTGCGGCTCGTGCACCGTGCTGGTGGACGGCACGGCCATCCGCTCCTGCCTGGCCCTGGCCGTACAGGTGGAGGGCGCCGACGTCCGCACCGTCGAGGGGCTGGCCGACGGCGACGAGCTGCACCCGCTGCAGGAGGCGTTCGCGGCCGAGCACGCGCTGCAGTGCGGCTTCTGCACCCCCGGCTTCCTCATGCTGCTCGCCGGCGCGCTGGCCGAGGAGCCGGAGCTGGACCGGGACGAACGGCGGCTCGACGCGGTGCTGGCCTCCAACCTGTGCCGCTGCACGGGGTACGCGGGCATCCGCCGCGCCGCCGCCCGCGCGGCGAAGAGCATGCGCGCGGACGGCGGCTGAAGCCCCCACCGAGGCCGCCCCGCGCGCCAGATCAGGTCAGGGTCCCAGCTGGAGGAAACGGTCGCGGGCGGCGGCGAGGTGGGCCCGCATGGCCTCGGAGGCGGCCTCCGCCCTGCCCGCCACGACGGCCTCGGCGATGCGGGCATGCTCGGCCAGCGTGGGGTCGCCGTCGCGCCGGCCCGCGTACTCGATGCGGAACAGGTGCAGGTGGCCGTGGGTGCGCCGGAGCGACTCCCGCAACGCGCCGCTGCCCGAGAGCTCGGCGATCAGGTCGTGGAAGCGGGCGTCGTGGTCGGCCAGGCCGTGGTAGTCCTCGTACCTGGTGCCCTGGGGAGCCTTCGGGACGCTGGCCAGCTCGGCCCGTACGCGCTCCCCCGCCTCGGCCGTCACCAGCTCGGCCGCGCGCCCGGCCGCCCACGGCTCCAGGAGCAGCCTGAGCTGGTAGAGGTCGGCGATCTGGCCGGGCGTGAGCAGGGGCGCCACGGAGTAGCCGCGCAGCGCCTCCTTGGTCAGCAGGCCCTCGGACTCCAGCGCGGACAGCACCTCGCGCACCGGCGTCTGGGAGACCTCGAGCAGCCTGGCGAGCGCGTAGATGTTGACGCGGACGCCGGGCTCCAGGTCGCCGTTCATGATCAGCCCCTTGACGCGCTCGTGGACGTCCTCGGTGAGAACGCTCCGCCGAGCCGCCGGCACGCGGCCCATCAGGCGCTTTTCGAGCTCACTGGCCAACCTTCACGCTCCGGTACTCGGGTCTTGACGGGCATCGTCCGATGTATGCAACATAGCGGAAATATCCAATAGGAAATATTACTGAGGATCGCGATGGCCACAACCCTCCGAACCACTGTCCGCGGCCGGTTGCGCTGGTACATGATCAGCTACGTCTTCGCCGGGCTCGTCATCAACTACCTGGACCGCGCGAGCCTGGGTGTTGCCCTGCCGTTCATGGGCGAGACGTTCAAGCTCTCCAAGACCGAGGAAGGCATGATCCTGGCGGCCTTCTTCTGGTCGTACGACTTCTTCCAGCTCGCCGCCGGCTGGTTCGTGGACCGGTACGGCCCACGCAGGACGTTCACGTTCGCCTCCGTGTGGTGGTCGCTGTTCACCTCTCTGACGGCGCTGGCCAGTAGCTTCGCGGCGCTGTTCGGCGTACGGCTGCTGCTCGGCATCGGCGAGAGTCCGGCCGCCACGACGAGCGCCAAGGTCGTGAGCCGGTGGTTCCCCCGGCACGAGCGGGCGCTGGCCACCGGGATCTGGGACTCCGGCTCACGCGTCGGAGGCGTCATCGCGCTGCCGGTGGTCACGGGGCTGATCGCGTGGCTGGGGTGGCGGTGGACGTTCGCGATCATCGGGGTGATCGGGCTGGCGTGGGCCGTCGGATGGTGGCGGACGTACCGGGATCCGCAGGACCACCCGAAGATCACGGAGGAGGAGCTGGCGTACCTGCGCGAGGGCGGGGCCCGCTTCGAGGGCGACGACGACGGGGACGCGGCCCGGATGCGCTGGCGCGACCTGTTCCGCTACCGCACGATCTGGGCGATGATGCTGGGCTTCTTCTGCCTCAACATGGTCGTCTACTTCTTCCTCACGTTCTTCCCGACCTATCTGGTGGAGGAGCGCGGCTTCAGCCTGCTGAAGCTCGGCCTGTTCGGGGCGCTGCCCGGCCTGGTGGCGATCAGCGCCGAGTGGCTGGGCGGCTGGCTGTCCGACCGCCGCATCGCCAGGGGCGACTCGCTCACGCGGGTCAGGAAGACGTTCATCGCGGGCGGGTTCCTGGTCTCGACGGTGATCGGCGTCGCGGTCTGGGTGCCGGAGGCGTGGATGGCGCTGGCCCTGCTCTCGGTCGCCTACGCCGGCTCGACGTTCGCCGCCTCCAACATCTGGGCGCTGCCCGCCGACGTCGCCCCGGCCGACCGGTACGTGGCCTCGATCGGCGGCATCCAGAACTTCGCCTCGAACTTCGCCGGCATCATCAGCCCCATCATGGTCGGCTTCCTGGCGGACAGGACGTCGTCGTTCGCCGTGCCCCTGACGGTGATCTCGTGCGTGGCCCTGCTGGGCGCCTTCACGTACGCGGTGATCCTGAAGCGGGTCGAGCCCATCGGCCTTCCTCGGCGAGCCGAACCGTAAAGATCCGCTCTTGCCCCTGTGGCGGCGCGGCCCTCCCCCGACCTGCCGTGATCTCCTGAGCGGTGTTCGAACCATCACTCAGGAGGTCCGCATGCGCCGACGCGCTCACCTGCTCGCCACCGCCGTCCTGTTCACCGCTCTCGGCTCGGCCGTCGCCCTAAGCTCCGCGAGCCTCATCCCGGGCGGCGAGTTCCACCCGATCAGCCAGCGCATCGTCAACTCCCTCGCCCTGGCGAACGGTTACGTCTCGACGCTGGACGCCATCCTGAGCGACTCCCTGGGCAGCCTCAACCTGGACGTCTGATCACGCGGGCCGGTGGAAGGTCGCCCGCCAGCGGTGACGCTCGCCGTCACGCAGGTCCTCGACCTTCCCGCTCTCCAGCCCGCCGGTCGCGAAGCCCCCCGATCTCGGACGGGGTCAGCGGCCACGGCGGCGCGAACACCGGCCCGCCCTCCTCCCGGCCCGACGCGATCACCAGCAGCGTGCCGCCGGGCCGGACGAACTCCGCGATCGCGGCGATGGCCCTGCCGTGCAGAGGCTCCGGCAGGGCCTGCACGGTCATGATCTCGACCACCAGGTCGAACGCGTGCCGCCACTCCGGGGGCGGCGCCAGCAGGTCGGCGACCTGGTAACGCACCTCGCTCCCGGGGAAGCGCTCCTGGGCGAGCCGGACGGCCGACTCGCTCACGTCGAACGCCACCGTCTCGTAGCCGAGGCCCGCCAGATGCTCGGCGTCGTCACCCAGCCCCGCGCCCACGACCAGCGCCCGCCCGTGGCCGGGGTGGGCCCACTCCGTCAGCAGGAAGTGCGGGGACCGCGAGTCCCACGGCACGATCGCGTCGCCACTGGCCGACTCGGCGTAGAGCCGCTCGAACCAGCCGGTCGGGTCGCCGTGCGCGAGCGACTCGGCGGCCAGCCTGCCGGCGTCGGCGTCCGCGTCCCGTCCCGTCATCAGTCCTCCCAGCAAGATCCCGTACGGCTCACCACGCTCCGCCCTGGCGGCCAGCTCCACCAGGCCGACCCGGTCCCCGAGGGGGCCGACCAGCTCGCGCTGGGCGAAGGTGTGCTCGTGCACATATCCCTTGCGCCGCAGCGCCACGTCGAACAGCGGGAGCAGCACGCAGACGCCGGGCGTGGGATGCGGGCAGGGCTGCTCCTTATGCCACCATTCAAGCTCATTTGCGCGCCCGGCGACCACGAGCTCGACGACGTCCAGGTCGGTGGCCTCCCGGCCGAGCAGCTTGGCCGCCGCCTCGAGCACGACCTCACGCTGGTGCGCGCCGACCCGCGCCCAGGCCTCCACGGGGAGGTCCGCCATGCGGAATGGCCTCATGCCCAGCGCGAACCCGCCCCGGCCGATCAGCTTGTGCGAGACGACCTTCCCGAGCCTGGTGGCCAGCTTGGGGGGCACCGTCGACATCACGCCCGAAGGCACCGGCATGAGCGACACCCCGTCACCGATCGGCTGAGCCGTGTCCCAGTCGATCGCCTCAGCCATGTCAGGAGGAGCGGGCGCGGGCCGGACGCGGGTCAGCAGCCCGTCCCTCTGGATCTTCCACAGGAAGCTCTCGTAAACGTCCGCGGCGCCGCCGCTGCCCGAGAACGGCGCGACGTAACGGGTCGCGTGCCAGCCGAAGGCGCCTGACAGCAGCCGCTCGGCCCGCTTACCGGCGGCGAAGCGCTCGCTCCCGACGATCGAGCGCGTCTCGGCCCAGTGCGACTCTCGCAACGACGCGGTCTCCTCACCCAGCCAGGCCCAGTCCGGATGGTGTGCCACGTACAGGTGGACGGCCCAGCGCTCGTGCCAGCGCCACCGCCTGGCGGCGAGCAGTTCCCCGACCATGAGCGTGTGCAGCTCCGCCTCATCCGCCGCCAGCAACAACGGCAGCCCCACCAGCAGGATCGGCTTGCCCCGCCTGGTCCGGCTCGCCCGCACCTCGGCCCAGGCGGACACGTGCACCTTGGGCACAGCGTCGAAGCCCGCGAGCCGCGCCGCGTCCGCGACCAGCTCGCGCAGCCGCGGCTGGTCATCCAGCGGCAGCGCGGGACAGCGCCACCGGAACCGGCGCCGCCATCGGTCCGTGGCGAAGGCGACCGCGCAGGCCCCGAGACCGAGGCTCACGAGGAGCACTCCCACGATGCTTCCGTCCTCCAGGCTGAGGAGCGTGCCCGCGACCCCGGCGCCGAGGATCGCCGCCAGCCCGATGAGGAGCTTCGCCCATTCAGGAAGGAAGCACGACAGGAAATTCTTTGTCAGCAGGATCCATAACATCTGCCACCGCGTCAGTCGCACGGCCTAATGATCGGGTAGGACCCTTACGCGTGGAAAGTGTCCTTCGCCAGCCTTCGCACCCGCGCCTCATCGATGTCATGCCCCAGCCCCGACTGGGTGAGCGGGACCGCGATGACGCCGGCGTTGGCGCCCACGATCGGCGTGACGATCTGGTTCTGGCGCGGCGGCTGCGTCACGTCGCACGGCAGCGTGCAGCCCGGCAGGCTCGCGACCGCCACCGTCGCCGCCCTGGCCAGCCCCGCGCCCTGGCCGCCCGCGCACTGGATGTCCAGGCCCGCCGCCGCGGCCCGGTCGTGCGCCCGGCGCGCCTCCGTCAGCGAGGGGAACGCGTTCGGCCGCAGCAGCAGCACCCTGGCGGCCCGCAAGGTCAGGTATTCGTCCAGCTGGGCAGTGGAGGCGACCTCGACCGCGACCGAGGCGGAGATCTGGTCCTGGAGCGAGGCGTGCGCGTAGACGTCGCCGACGGCGAAGGGCCGCTCGATGACCTCCAGCCCGTAGGAGTCGAGGGCGACGAGCTGGCCGAGGTCGGTGTAGGCGTTGCCGCAGTCGACGGCCAGGGTAAGCGCGGGGTACGTCTGGCGCACCGCCCGCACGGGCTCGACGTCCCAGCCGGGCCTGATGTCCAGCGTGACGTGGCCGTACCCGGCGCAGATCTGCTGGTTGACCCGGGCCACGAGGCTCTCCACGGACGGGTCGGGGGCCAGCCGGACGGTGGCCATCAGCGAGGTGCGGGTGCCGCCGATCGCCTCGGCGAGCGGCACCCCGCGCATCCTGGTCCACAGGTCCCAGCAGGCCATGTCGACCGCCGGGTCGCCGCTCGACACCGTGTCGGGGTGCTCCCAGTCGACGCCGATCAGCAGGGCGGCCAGCGTCTCCTCCAGCCTGGACCACGTCTTCGGCTGGGGGCCGATCGACTCGCCCCAGCCGGTCATGCCGCCGTGGTCGGTGAGTTTCACGAGCAGGGTCTCCGACTTCCTGCCGAACGGCAGGACAAGCCGGAAGACCTCAAGCTCCCGCACTCGCGGCATGTATCCCCCTTTTATGACGCGGCTCCCTCCATAGTGCCTGCTGTACGGGACTGGGCAAAACGGGGAGCCAGCAGAAAGGCCACGGCCGCGAGCACGGCGGTGAAGGACAGGCCGATCGCGTAGTTCTCGGCGGTGGCGGTGAACAGGGCGCCGCTGATCGCGACGGCCACCACGGTGAAGACCGACTCGCCCACGCCGACGGCCGCGCTGTTCTGGCCCTCCTCGCCCTCCTTGGACATCTCCAGCACCAGTACGGACACCGTCGGGTGCAGCGCGCCGATGCCGAGCCCGGCGATCGCCATGGCCACGAACGCGAGCGCGAGCGGCATGGAGTCGATGAGCACGAGCATCATCAGCGCGATGCCGACCGTGATCATGGCGGCCCCGCCGCGGATGGCGGTCAGGTGACTGATCGTGCCGCGACCCTTGATCCAGGAGCCGGTGGACCAGCCGAGGGCGCCGACGGTGAGCACGAGGCCCGCGCCGGTGGGGGTCAGGCCGCGCTCGTTGATCAGCATGAGCGGGATCAGCACCTCGGCGGCCGTCAGCGAGCCGAAGGCCAGGCCGCGCAGCACGGGCGCGGTCGGCAGGCCGGGGGCGGCCCTGAGCGAGCCGGGCAGCAGCAGCCTGGGCAGGGCCACGGCCAGCAGGACGATCCCCCCGAGGAGCAGGGGCAGACCGGCGAGCCCGAGCGCGCTGCCGTACTGGATCAGAGCGGCGGCCACGGCGGTCAGCGTGGCCCAGACGAGCTTGCGGCCGAGGCCGGGGGCGGGCGCGGCGATGCCGTCGCTCACCTCACGCCCCGCGGTGCCGCGCCAGAGCAGCAGCGCCGACGGGATGACGATCAAGGAGACGCCGATGAAGATCCACCGCCAGTCGATGTTCTGGGCCACGAACCCGGCGATGGCCGGACCGACCATGGACGGCACCACCCAGGCCGCCGAGAACAGGGCGAACACCTTGGGATGCATGGTTCCCGGATAGACCCGGGCGACCAGCACGTACAGCGATACCTGGATCAATCCCGCCCCGAGGCCCTGCACGAACCGGCCCGCGACGAACACCTCCATGTTCGGCGCGAACCCGGCCAGCAGCAGCCCGGCCACGAAGCCCGCCACGCCGACCGCCATCGGCTGCAGCGGGCCGCGCATGTCGCTCCACCGCCCGCCCAGGACCGTCGCGATCACGCTGGCCGCCAGGGTGGCGCTGAAGGCCAGGTTGTACAGGTGCATCCCGCCCAGCTCGCGGGCCACCACGGGCATCGCCGTGGCCACCGCCATCGCCTCGAAGGCCACCAGCATGACCAGCGCGACCAGCCCGATGCTGATCGCGCGGTACTGCGGCGACAGCACACCTGCCGCGGACCTCTCAACTGTCATCGTCATACCGGGCAAGGTATGGCGAACCCCCACGTCAGCACCTCCGGCGGGGGTCCTAGGCCGCTCTCGGCAATTGGGCCTAGGGCGTGCGGGGCATGCGGGCCTCGATGCCGTCGAGGAGCAGGTCGAGGCCGTACTGGAAGCGTTCCTCGCCGTCGTCGGCGATCAGGGCGTCCACGAACTTGGTGATGTGCGGGAACCGCGCCGCCGGCAGCGCCCGGTAGTAGCCGGCGATCTGACCGATGAAGGACTCGAAGTACTCCTGCGGGTCGCTGAGGCCGGCCGCGCGCATCCTGGTGAAGTGGACGGAGCCCTCGTACGCGTCGCTGACGACGTACAGGGAGATCCGGTCCATCGACAGGGACGCGTCCCTCGGCGACATGCCGGCCTCGATCAGCAGGCCGAAGACGAACTCGCCCATGCGGACCGAGTTCTCCCCCGTGGGGATGTTGGCCAGCGCCACCCGGGCCAGGTCGGCGTGTTTCTCCAGCACCCGGTGCACCTCCACCATGTACTCCCGCAGCTGCTCCTTCCAGCGGCCCGGATCGCGTTCGGGCAGCCGGATCTCGCTGAGCACCCGGTCGTAGACCAGCTCCAGCAGCTCGTCCTTGTTCGCCACGTGCGCGTAGAGGGAGGCGGGCCCCGTGTCGAACTCCTGGGCCACGCGTCTCATGCTCAGCGCGTCGAGCCCTTCGGCGTCAAGGATCCGCAGCCCGGCCTCGACGATCAGGTCCTGGCTGAGCTGCCGCCTCAGCTGGGCCGGTTTGCGCGACTTACGCCACGGGGGGAGCGGGACGTCCTCGGTTGCCATACGAACACTGTACTTGACACGAACAGTGTTCGCCACTAAAACAGTGTTCGTAGCGAACAGCGTTCGTTAATAGAACACCGTTTTTTAAGGAGCCCCCCATGACAGTCACCGCCTCAGCGGCGACGACCGAGACCCAGCCCTACCGCTGGCGCTGGGTCGCACTGTTCGTGATCCTGGCCGCCGAGGTCATGGATCTGCTCGACGCGCTCGTCACCACGATCGCCGCCCCCACGATCCAGAAGGAGCTGGGCGGCAGCGACAGCATCGTGCAGTGGCTCGGCGCCGGATACACCCTGGCCATGGCCGTCGGCCTGATCACCGGCGGGCGCCTCGGCGACCTGTTCGGCAGGAAGCGCATGTTCGTGATCGGCGCGCTGGGCTTCACCGCCGCCTCGCTGCTGTGCGGGGTCGCGATGAGCCCGGAGATGCTGATCGGGAGCCGGGTGCTGCAGGGCCTGTTCGGGGCCGTCATGCTCCCGCAGGGCCTGGGGCTGATCAAGGAGATGTTCCCGCCGGAGGACCTGGGCAAGGCTTTCGGCATGTTCGGCCCGGTCATGACGATCTCGTCCGTGGGCGGTCCCGTGCTGGCCGGCTGGCTGGTCGATGCCGACTTCTTCGGCACGGGCTGGCGCATGATCTTCCTGATCAACCTGCCGCTCGGCCTGGCCGCCGCGCTGGCCGGCATGCGTTTCCTGCCCGAGTACCGCCTCTCGAACGCCACCAGGCTCGACCTCGTCGGCGTCGTCCTCGTCTCCCTGGCCTCGTTCCTGCTGATCTACCCGCTCATCCAGGGCCGCGAGCTGGGCTGGCCCGTGTGGACGTTCGTGTCCATGGCGGCCTCGATCGTGATGTTCGCGATCTTCGCCCGGTACGAGTCCCGCCGCGCCAGGTCCGGCAAGGACCCGCTGGTCACGCCAGGGCTCTTCCGCAAGCGCGCCTTCACCGGCGGTCTGGTCGCCGGCCTGGCCTTCTTCTCCGGCATGATGGGCCTCGGCCTCGTCTTCAACCTCTACACCCAGCTCGGCCTCGGCTTCACGCCGCTCGAGGCCGGTCTCACCGGGCTGCCCCAGGCGCTCGGCGGCGTCGTCGGCTTCGGGCTGGCGATGTCCGGCCTGCAGGAGAAGCTGGGCCGCGGACTGCTGCAGATCGGCACCGCCGTCATGGCCGCGGGCGCGGCCGCGCTCGCCCTGACCATCCACCTGGCCGGAGTCGACGTCAGCGGCTGGCAGCTGGCTCCCAGCCTCGCCTTCGTCGGCATCGGGATGGGCCTGACCATGGCGCCGTTCTTCGACATCGTGCTCGCCGGCGTCGAGCCGCACGAGTCGGGGTCGGCCTCCGGCACCCTGACCGCGATCCAGCAGCTCGGCGGCGCGCTCGGCACCGCCGTGCTGGGGACGCTGTTCTTCAACCTGCTGGCGCGCCAGTGGAGCTTCGGCTCGTCGATGCAGGTCACCGTGTGGGTCGAGGTCGGGCTGCTGGCCCTGACGTTCGCCCTGTCCTACCTGCTGCCGCGCAAGGCCAGGCCGGGCGAGTCCGGCCACTGACGCCCCGTGGCGGGGCGCACGGTGAACCGGCCGCATGACGGCTCACACCGCGAGGTGACGCTCGGCCCACTGCGCGATGTCGCGCCGCTCGATCGCGGCCGCCATCAGGTCGGGGAAGGCGTCGGGCGTGCACGCGAAGGCGGGCACGCCCATCGCGGCCAGCGCGGCGGCGTTCTCGTGGTCGTAGAACGGCGCGCCCTCGTCGGAGAGCGCCAGCAGCACGATCACCTGGACGCCGGCCTGCGTCATCGCGGCCACCCGGCGCAGCATCTCCTCCCTGACGCCGCCCTCGTAGAGATCGCTGATCAGGATGAAGATCGAATCGGTGGGCCGCGTGATGAGGCCCTGGCAGTAGGCGATGGCCCGGTTGATGTCGGTGCCGCCCCCGAGCTGGGTGCCGAACAGCAGCTCCACCGGATCGTGCAGCTGGTCGGTGAGGTCCACCACCGCCGTGTCGAACACCACCAGCGACGTCTTGAGCGACCGCATCGAGGCCAGCACCGCCCCGAACACGCTCGAATAGACCACCGAGGCCGCCATCGACCCGCTCTGGTCGATGCAGAGCACCACCTCGCGCTGCACCGACCGCTGCCTGCGGGCGTAGCCGACGAGCCGCGAGGGGACGACGGTGTTCTTCTCCGGCAGGTAGTTCTTCAGATTGGCCCTGATCGTCCGGTCCCAGTCGATGTCGGCCACCCTCTTGGGGCGGTTCGTCCTGGCCGAACGGTCGAGCGCGCCGGTCACGGCGGCCCTGGTCTTCTGGGCCAGCCTGCGTTCGAGCTCGTCCACCACCTTGCGCACCACGGCCCTGGCCGACTCGCGGGCCTGGTCGGGCATGACGCGGTTGAGCGCGAGCAGCGTGCCGACGAGGTGCACGTCCGGCTCGACCGCCTCCAGCATCTCGGGCTCCAGGAGGAGCCTGGTGAGGTTGAGCTTCTCGATGGCGTCCTTCTGCATGACCTGGACGACCGTGGAGGGGAAGTACGTGCGGATGTCGCCGAGCCAGCGGGCCACGCGGGGCGCCGACGCGCCGAGCCCGCCCTCCCTGCCGCCCTGGTCGTAGACGGCCGACAGCGCGGCGTCCATCCGCGCGTCCAGGCCCTCCAGCCCGAGCCCGGTGCCGTCGGCGTCGCCGCCGCCCAGCACCAGCCGCCACCTGCGCAGGCGATCGTCGTCGGTCATCCGTCGTCCTTTCCGAGGATCGCGAGCACGGTCGCCACGGCCGCCGCCGCGCGCCGCTCGTCCACGTCCTGCCGCCCTTCCCGCGCGCCGCTCCCGGCCGAGCGGACGCGCTCCCCGATCGCCCTGCGCTCGGGCGTGGCGAACCCGCCGAACGTACGGCGCAGCAGCGGCAGCACGTCGGTGAACTGATCGCCGGACAGCCCCGTGAGCCATCCGTCCACCAGGCTCAGCAGCCGCGGATCGTGCACCAGCAGCAGCCCGCCGCCCGCCAGGAACCCCTCGACCCACGCCGCCGCCCTGACCGGGACCTGCCCCCTGGACATCGCCCTGGCCATGCGGTCGCCCGCGTCGTGGAGCTCCCCCGCGTCCAGCAGGATCCTGGTGAGCCGCCCCTCGATGAGCCCGTGCAGGTCATGCCGGTCGCTGACACCCCGCAGGGTGACCAGCCACCGGCTCCGCGGCGACACCTCGTCCCCGGCGCCCTCCGTCTCGAGGAGCGCGACGGCCGCGTGCACGGCGTCCACGTGTTTGAGCAGGCCGGCCGCCGCGTCGTCGTCCAGCCCGGTCACCGCGACCGGCAGCCCGACGCAGATCCGCTCCAGCATCGAACGGACGATCACCGCCAGCCCCTCGGCCGAGGTGCCGCGCACGTCGCCGTAGCGGTGGGCGCGCACCATCGCGGGCAGCGCCGCCATCAGGTGCGTCACGTCGGTGTCCAGCGCCGCCCTGGCCGACAGCGCCGCCAGCACCTCGGGCAGCGCCTGCGGCAGGTCGGCCAGCAGGCACTGCTCGACCAGCGAGGTCAGGTCAGCCAGGGCCGTCCGGTCCGTCGCGGCCAGGTCCCTGGCCCGCTGCGCCGCCGCCCCGGCCACGGTGGTGCCCAGCGCGGCCTGCTCGATGAGCGCCAGGTCGTGCTCGGGCCGCCACCGCAGCGTCCACGTCTCCCTGAACGTGCCCTTCCCCCGCGACTCGCCCAGCGCGCCCCAGTCGACGCCGAGCAGCCCGAGCCGGTGGAGCACATGGCTGCGGTCGAGGTCGAGCGGTTTGCGCAGGTCGAGGTCGATCTCGCGGTCGAGCGCCTCCGGCCTGAGCCGCAGCCGCCGCTGCTGATCGCGCAGGTCCCGCTGGAGCGGCACCATCGGGGTGCCGTCGGTGACCTGGCCGAGCCGGTCGCCGACGACCATGCGCCGCTGGATCAGCTCGACGGCCAGGTCGTCGCCCTCGCACAGCACGGCCCTGGCCGCCTCGGTGACCTCGCCGAGCCCGGCCAGGGGCCTGCCGCGCAGGGTGGCCAGGGTGTGCGCGAGGCGTACGGACTCGATGACGTGCGCGGACGACACGGCCAGCCCCTCGTCGCGCAGCACCGCGGCGGCCTCGGCCAGCCACCGCTCCACGGGCCGGTCGGGCGCGCCGAACAGGTGGTGGTACCAGCCGGGCGAGGTGATCCCCGCGCCGTAGCCGCTCCAGGAGGCCAGCCGCCCGTACGTCCACGGCACCCACGTCAGCTCGGCCTTCACCTTGGGCAGCCCGCGCAGGGTCGCGTTGTCCCTGGCGGCGGGCGGGAGCGGGCCGGTCAACGCCGGGACGTGCCAGGCCCCGCAGATCACCGCGATCCGCCCGTAGCCCTCCTTGAGGGCCGCGCGGAGGGTCTTGCGCATGTACGCCTCGCGCCTGGCCTCCCGCTCGTCCGGCTCGTAGCCCTCGCGTACGGCGGCCATGGCCTCGGCGATCACCTCGAAGGGGGTGTCGCCGCGGTGCTCGACGACGTCCTCCCACCAGCGTTCGGGGTCGTCGTATCCGGCGGCCGCGGCTAGCGAGCCGATGGGATCGGCCCGCAGGCCGGACGTTTCGGCCCGGCCTTCGTCCCCGGTCTCGCCCCGATCTTCGTCCCCGGTCTCGCCCCGGTCCTCATCCTCGGTCTGGCCCCGATCTTCGTCCTCGGCCAGCGAATGGGCCGCAGGGAGGTCGCAGAAGCGCACCGGGACGCCGGCCGCGGTGCCGTACAGGATGGCCTGCCATTCGGGCGAGAACGCGGCGAACGGCCAGAACGCGGCCCGCGCGGGCGCCCCCGGCACGTGGGCCAGCAGCGCGACGGGCGGCTCCAGCTCGGGCGCCAGCGTGACGAGCGGGTCGGCCTCGGGCGGGCCCTCGATGAGGATGGCGTCGGGGCGCAGGCGTTCGAGCTCCTGCCGCACGGCCCGCGCGGAGCCCGGCCCGTGGTGCCGCACGCCGAGCACCGAGACGATCGGCCCGCCCGCGCCGCCGGGGACCGGGAGGGCGCTCATGCGTCCTCCTTCGTCGGCCGCGTGAGCACTTCGCGACTGTGTCCCATGGGTCGCTCGCTGCGCTCGCTCATGACACCTCGCGGCAGGCGCGGTAGAAGTCGCGCCAGTCGGAACGCTCGCGCACCACCGTCTCGAGGTATTCGCGCCACACCACCCGGTCGGAGACCGGCTCCTGGACCACGGCTCCCACGATCCCGGCCGCCACGTCGGAGGGCCGCAGCACGCCGTCGCCGAAGTGGGCCGCCAGTGCGATGCCGCTGGTGAGCACCGAGATGGCCTCGGCCGTGGACAGGGTGCCGCTGGGCGACTTGACCTTGGTGCGCCCGTCCTCGGTGACGCCCGTGCGCAGCTCGCGGAACACCGTCACCACCCGCCGGATCTCGGCCGGCCCGGTCGTCGTCTCCGGCAGCTCCAGGGCGCGGCCGAGCTGGGTGACGCGGCGCGCGACGATGTCGACCTCCTCCTCGGCGGTGGCCGGGACCGGCAGCACGACCGTGTTGAACCGGCGGCGCAGGGCGCTGGACAGCTCGTTGACGCCCCGGTCGCGGTCGTTGGCCGTGGCGATCACGTTGAAGCCGCGCTCGGCCTGGACCTCCCGGTTGAGCTCGGGGATCGGCAGCGTCTTCTCCGACAGCACGGTGATCAGGGCGTCCTGCACGTCGGACGGCATGCGGGTGAGCTCCTCGACGCGGGCGACCCGGCCCTCGGCCATCGCGCGCATCACGGGCGACGGGGTCAGCGCCTCGATCGAGGGGCCTTCGGCCAGCAGCCTGGCGTAGTTCCAGCCGTAGCGGATGGCCTCCTCGGCGGTGCCCGCGGTGCCCTGCACGAGCAGCGTGGAGTCGCCGCTGATGGCGGCGGCCAGGTGTTCGGACAGCCAGGTCTTCGCCGTGCCGGGCACGCCGAGCAGCAGCAGCGCGCGGTCGGTGGCCAGCGTGGCGACGGCCACCTCGACGATGCGGCGCGCGCCCACGTATTTGGGGGTGATGCGGTCTCCGTCGCCCAGGATGTACGTGGTCACGGCCCACGGGGAGAGCTTCCAGCCGGGCGGCCTGGGCCGGTCGTCGTCCTTGGCCAGGAAGGCCAGCTCCTCGGCGTACTGGTCTTCCGCGTGCGGACGCAGAACAGTCATGGGTGAAGCTCCTTGTACATGTCGGCACGGAAACGCAGCAGGGCGGCCACCTGCTGGACGGACTCCACGGGCGAGTAGCTCAGCGCCAGCGGGAACAGGGCCGGGTCGATGCGCTCGCCGGCCAGCTTGACCAGCTCGCCGAGGTTCCACGGCTGTGTGGTGGCCACCTTCACGATCTTGCGGAGGACGGCCGTGGCCAGGCCCTCGCGCCAGTGGGACGACACTCCGCCCAACACCATGATCAACTGGCTGTCCAAATCATGCTTTTTCACGAAATCGGCGGCAAGTTCCTGCTGCTCGTCGGCCGGCAGGGACTCCAGGAGGTCGGCGATCGGGTCCCACCCGAACATCGCCCGCGCCCACTCCGGATCCTTCTGCAGCACGGCGGCGCGCACCCAGGCGGCCTTCACCTCGGCGTCCCAGTCGGGGATCTTCATCTTGAGCAGCGCCGCCGGCGGGTGACCCCAGATCGACAGGGGGGCGCGGGCGAGGATCTGCTGCAGCCACCAGGCCCGCTCACCGATGCCCCTGGGCGGCTTGGGACGGATGCCGTCGCGTTCCATGGCCTTGTCGCAGTCGTGGGGGGCCTCGACGGCGATGACCTTCCGGGAGATGGTCACGCAGGCGCGCGCCCTTTCGGCCATGCGCTGGGACATGCGCGAGCCGGGCAGGCGGGTGAGGAGGTTGGCGGCGGCCTGGCGCACCTCCCGGCGGCGGTCGTCGAGCGCGCTCTCCAGGAACGGCTCGTCCTCCATGCTCAGCCCGTCGGCCAGCACCTCCACGAACTCGGCCCGGTCGTCGGGCGTCTCGCGCTCCCACGTGCTCTCCAGCAGCCGCCTGGCCTGCTCGGGATCGGCCGTCCTGAGCGTGCGCAGGTGCGCCCGCCGGTCCGCGGCGCCGCCCAGCTCCCACGTCTCCCCGGTCGGCTCCTCGAGGAGGTAG
This sequence comes from Nonomuraea sp. NPDC003201, assembly GCF_053590415.1. Classification (NCBI taxonomy): domain Bacteria; kingdom Bacillati; phylum Actinomycetota; class Actinomycetes; order Streptosporangiales; family Streptosporangiaceae; genus Nonomuraea; species Nonomuraea sp. NPDC003201. Next base: position 60,827 of record NZ_JBSFTC010000021.1, on the reverse strand, counting down.
GCCCAGGCGGGATTGAGCCCGGCCAGCCACCGGCCCCGCTGCCCGGCCAGGACTCCCAGGTGCACCCGGATCGAGCGATCCCGCCGTCCTTTCTCCAGGAGCTCGGGCAGCACGTACGGCGGCACCCTCCTGCCGGTGGCGGCGGCCGCGGCCAGCCATTCGGGCAGCAGCCGCTCGTGCTCGCCACCCATGATCCGCACCAGCCGCTCCGCCGCCCGCCTCCCCACAGCCACCCGCTCCTCAGCAGGGGCCGCCTGGGCTTCGGGGGACGCTGCAGAAGACCCGTCCCTCTGCCCGGCCGCCTGCTCCCGCTGCTCGGCCGCGCTGGGCACCTGTTCCTGCGGCTCGGCCTCGCCGGGAACCTGCTCCGGCGGCCCGGCCGCGCCGGTCTTGCGGCCCGCTCTTCTCCGCGCCACCTCCACGGCGGCGTCATCGAGCAGATCGCCCTGGTACGGCCTGCGATCGGTCCCCACGAGCGCCGTCGAGGCCAGCTCCTCCCAGCCCGTCACAGGATCACCGCCGTTCCTTCGTCGTCCCAGGTGGTCAGGGGCCGCAGCCCGCGCGGCGTCCATTCGACGGCCACGGTGACCGGACGCCCACCGGAGACGGCGATCAGCCGCCAGGGGTCGCGGGCCGCGCGATGCAGCGGCAGGCCGCCGATCGAGTCGCGCCCCGGGACCACCCCGGCCAGCACAAGCGGCCACGACTCGGTCCAGGGATCCTCGCCCAGCACCCCGGCCACCTCGTTAAGCGCCTGCTCCGGCGACACCCCAGGCGGCGTCCCCGCGCCCGCACCATCCGCGCCGGGGCCGTACCGCATGGTGTCGGTCGCGCCGGGGTCGTGCCGGGTGGCGACGAGCGCGCGCAAGGGGGCGGCGCCCGGGTAGTACGTGAGATCGGCCTCGATCGTCGTCCCCGTGACCAGGGAGGCGTCCAGCGGTTGCCCCTGCGGTGCGAACGAGAGCACCAGAGCCGCCCGCCCGCTGCGCCGCCCCCGCAGCCAGACGCGCCGGGAGGTCAGCCGGTCCTGCTCCTCGTCCCGCCTGCCCAGCACGTCCCACTGGTCGCGCACTGCGGCACCGGCCAGCACCTCCTCCTTCGCGACCGGAAAACCGACCCGGCTCAGCACGGTCTCGGCCAGCGCCCTGGGCAGCTCCGCCCGCCGGCGGTAGGCGACGGCGAGCAGGTGGATCAGCGCGTATTCCTCCAGCAGCCGCCCCGGCCAGTCGTCGGCCGCCCGGACCCGGACCAGCCTGGAGACGACCCCCGCCACGCCGGGCGCCTGGGCGTCGATGAGCCGCTTGGCCAGCCCCTCCCATTCGTGCTCGGCGGCCCCCGCCAGCCCCTGCCGCACCTGGTCGTCGAGCCACCGCTCCAGCTCGCTCAGCCCGGCGGCGACACGCCCGTGGCGGACGGACTCCGCCCCCGACCGCGACGATCCACCGGACCGCCCGGCGCCGTGAGCCCCACCGCCGTGAGCCCCACCGCCGTGAGCCCTGGCGCCGTGAGCGCCACCGTCGGGAGCCCCGCTGTCGGAAGCCCCGCCGTCGGCCTCGCCCGAGGACACCTCGGCAGCCTTCTTCGCCCGCGCCTCCTCGATCTTGGCCGCTTCCTTGGCCGCGCGCTCGGCCCGTGCCTCCACCCACTCGGTCACCCACTGCGGCGCGCCCTCCTCGACGGGCACCCCGTCGGCCGCCCACATGAGCAGCAGCCCGAGCGCGTGCTTGCACGGGAACTTCCGGCTCGGGCAGCTGCACCGGTACGCGGGCTCGGTCAGATCGACGCAGGCGAGGTAGGGCCTGGCGCCACTGCCCTCGCACTCGCCGTACACGACCGTGCCCGTCGTGCCGCACGCCGACCATTTCCCGGGCGCCGCCACCTTCTGCGCGGCCGACCGCGACGCCGCGTCCGGGGCCAGGGCGAGCACCTGATCACGGCTCCACCGTTCGATCACCTGCCGCAGACTAGCCACCTCCACCGACATTTCGCGCCCCGTCCGCGAGATGCCCATCGACCGGAAACGAACCACCCATCTTGTCCCGATTTATCGGCATAAACTCTCCTAGGTGGAGCTGCGAACCTACCCCGAAGGCCCGTCCATCCAGGTGCCCGACGAGGCGACGGCCCTGGCCAGCCCGCTCGACGGGCAGCTCGTCCTTGACGGGAACCTCTTCCTGCGCAGGGACGTGACGGGCGCCCCCGTGGCGTTCGTCGAGCGCCCGCCGGTCGCGGCGGCCCTCGACCTGCTCCCCCACCCGGAAGGCGGCTGGTTCAGGGAGACGTGGAGATCGTCCGTGACCTTCCACCCGGACGGTTACCCCGGGCCACGGGCCAGCGCCACGGGCATCTACTTCCTGCTGCAGCCGGGCGAGGAGTCGGTGCCGCACGTGGTCAGGTCGGACGAGGTCTGGCTGTGGCACCGCGGCGGCCCGCTGAGCCTGACGATCGGCGACTCCGTGGTCACGCTGGGGCCCGACGTGGAGGAGGGCCAGGTGCCCCAGGCGATCGTGCCCGGCGGCGTGTGGCAGTCGGCCCGCCCGGCCTCCGACGAGGCGGTACTGGTGAGCTGCGTCGTGTCCCCAGGCTTCGATTTCGCCGATTTCACCGCGTAGCAAAGCGTCTTGAATTCTCTGTAGCTCTGAAGGGGTAACGTCGGCTCTCTCCCCGCACGATCAAGCCGCACGATCAAGGAGAGACGCATGGTCCACAAAGCCGTCATCCCCGTGGCCGGCCTCGGCTCCCGGCTGCTGCCACTGACCAGGGCACTGCCCAAGGAGATGCTGCCGATCGGCGACAAGCCCGTCATCGAGCACACCATCCGGGAGCTCGTGGACTCCGGCATCGACGAGATCACCATCGTCACCTCGTCCCGCAAGGACCTCATCCAGCGGCACTTCGCCCCCGACGCCGACCTCGAGCTCCAGCTCCGCGCCGCGGGCAAGGACGACCTGGCCGACGCGGTGGCGGAGCTGTCGTCGCTGGCCCACATCACGTACCTGTACCAGAACGGCCCCTACGGCAACGGCACGCCCGTGCTCAACGCCGCCCGCGTCATCGGCGACGAGCCGTTCATGGTGCTGTGGGCCGACGACGTGTTCGTGGCCGAGGTGCCCAGGGCCAAGCAGCTCAAGGCCGCGTACGACGCCACCCACGCCCCCGTGCTGGCCCTGATGCCGATGGCCGTCGAGGACGCCTCGCGGTACGGCGTGCCGATCGTCAAGGAGGACCTCGGCGGCGGCCGCCTGCTGATCTCCGGGCTGGTGGAGAAGCCGTCCCCCGAGCAGGCCCCCTCCCGGTACGCCGCCATCGGCGGATATGTCGTCACCCCGGGCGTCATCGAGGAGCTCCACGAGCAGACGCGCAGGTGGCAGGAGAACCCGCAGGGCGAGATCTACCTCACCGACGCCCTGCACCGGCACGCCGCGGACCACCCGGTGTACGGGCAGGTGATCGACGGCACCTGGTGGGACACGGGCTCGCCGCTCAACTACCTCAAGGCCCAGTTCGCCGCCGCGCTCGCGCACCCGAGGTTCGGGCCGGAGCTGCGCAAGCTCGCCCAGGAGAGCGGCTGACATCCGGTTGGGTTTTTTCCGGCGAGATGATTGTCTGACCGAAGGAACTATGAGGAGGACACCGGTGAGCCGTCAGATCGTTTCCATCGTGGGTGGCAAGGAGACGGGAAGCGCCACCACGTACCCGTCGACCAACCCCGCGCGCCCCGGCGAGGTCGTGGCCCAGGTCGGGCTGGCCGACGCCGGCACGTTCGCGGCCGCCTGCCGCACCGCCAAGGAGGCCCAGCGCGAGTGGGCCAAGGTGCCGGCGCCGGTGCGCGGCCGGGTGATCGCCTCCATCGGCCGGCTGGTCGAGGCCAACGCCGAGCGGCTGGCCCACCTGGTGACGGAGGAGATCGGCAAGCCGTACGCCGAGGCCCTCGGCGAGGTGCGGGAGATCGTCGACACGTGCGACTTCTTCCTGGGCGAGGGCCGCAGGCTGTACGGGCAGACGGTCCCGTCGGAGATGCCGGCCAAGAACCTGTTCACGTTCCGCAACCCGATCGGCGTGGCGGCGGTCGTCACCGCGGGCAACTTCCCGGTCGCCGTCCCCTCGTGGTACCTGGTCCCGGCGCTGCTCTGCGGCAACGCCGTCGTCTGGAAGCCCGCCGAGTACGCCGCCGCCTCCGCGCACGCCATGTACCAGCTCTTCGTGGCCGCCGGGCTGCCCGACGGCGTGCTGAACATCGTGTTCGCCGACGGCGCCGCGACGTACGAGGGCCTGGAGCAGGCGCTCGGCGAGGGGAGCGTGCAGAAGGTCGGGTTCACCGGCTCCAGCGAGGTGGGCCGGAAGATCGGCGAGCTGACCGGGCGGCACCTGCAGTCGGCCTGCCTGGAGCTGGGCGGCAAGAACCCGATGGTGATCATGCCGGACGCCGACCTCGACCTGGCCGTGGAGGGCGCGCTGTTCTCCGGCTTCGGTACGGCCGGTCAGCGCTGCACCAGCCTGGGCACGGTGATCGTGCACGAGAGCGTGCACGACGAGTTCGTGGAGCGGTTCGCGCGGGCGGTGGGCGAGGCCAGGATCGGCGACCCCGAGGAGGACGTGCTGGCGGGCCCGCTGCTCGACCAGAAATTCGCAGATCGCTACGAGGAGTACCTGACCTGGATTCAGCCCCACCACCAGGTCGTGTCCGGAAATATCGGGAAAATTACGGGGGACAACCCGCGCCATGACTTCGACGGCGGTCAGGGCCTCTACTATCACCCGGTGGTCGTCGACGGCGTCCGGCCCACCGACCGCCTGTTCCTGGAGGAGACGTTCGGCCCGATCGTCGGCGTGACCACCTTCGGCACCCTCGACGAGGCCATCGAGCTGGCCAACCTGCCCGGCTACGGCCTGTCGAGCTCCATCTACACCACCGACCCGCAGCACGCCTTCCGCTTCCGCGAGGGCATCTCGGCGGGCATGGTCAGCGTCAACAACTCGACCTCGGGCGCCGAGGCCCACCTCCCGTTCGGCGGCAACGGCAAGTCCGGCAACGGCAGCCGCCAGTCCGGCATGTGGGTGCTCGACCAGTTCACCCGCTGGCAGGCGATGAACTGGGACCATTCGGGCCGCCTGCAGAAGGCCCAGATGGACGTCGCCGAGATCGAGCCCGACCTGGCCTTCCGCCTGCCGTGACCGAACGCGGGAACGGGCCCCTCGGAGGCGAGGGGCCCGTTCTTCGTCGCTTGCGGGCGGGTCAGACCTGGCCGGCCTTCTCCAGGGCCGAGCAGCAGGTGTTCACCAGCAGGCGGGTGACCACGTACGGGTCGATGTTGGCGTTCGGGCGACGGTCCTCGATGTAGCCCTTCTTCTCCACCTCGACCTGCCACGGGATGCGCACGGACGCGCCGCGGTTGGACACGCCGTAGCTGTACTTGTTCCACGGGGCGGTCTCGTGGTGGCCGGTGAGGCGGGACTCGATGTCGGCGCCGTACTGGGTGACGTGCTCCATCGGCTTGTCGCCCTCACCGAGCGCCTCGCAGGCGGTGATGATGGCGTCGTAGCCCTCGCGCATGGCCTTGGTCGAGAAGTTGGTGTGCGCGCCAGCGCCGTTCCAGTCGCCGCGGGCGGGCTTGGCGTCGAGGGTGGCCTCGACACCGAACTCCTCGGCGGTCCGGTAGAGCAGGTAGCGGGCGACCCACAGGTGGTCGGAGACCTCGAGCGGGCTGGCCGGGCCGACCTGGAACTCCCACTGGCCGGGCATGACCTCGGCGTTGATGCCGGAGATCTTCAGGCCGGCGGCGAGGCAGCGGTCGAGGTGGAGCTCGACGATCTCGCGGCCGAACACGGCCTCGGCGCCCACGCCGCAGTAGTAGTGGCCCTGCGGGGCGGGGAAGCCGCCCTCGGGGAAGCCGAGCGGGCGGCTGCCCTTGAAGAAGGTGTACTCCTGCTCGATGCCGAACCAGGAGTCCTGGGCGGCGTACTTCTCGGCGATCGGACGGAGCAGGGCGCGGGTGTTGCTGACGTGCGCGTCGCCGTTGATCTCCTCGACCTCGCAGAGGACCAGGATGCTGTCACCGCCGCGAATCGGGTCGGGGCAGACGAACACCGGGCGGAGCACGCGGTCCGACGAGTGGCCCTCGGCCTGGTTGGTGCTGGAGCCGTCGAAGCCCCAGACCGGCGGCTCGGCCCCGTCGGCGAGGATCCTCGTCTTCGAGCGCAGCAGAGCCGTGGGCTCGGTGCCGTCGATCCAGATGTACTCAGCCTTGTAGCTCACGGCGGTCCTTTTTTCTCGGGGTGTTTCACAGCCACGCCGAGTCTTACGGACGGCCGTTTCCCGGTTTTTGCCCGAATGTGAACGCCGTGTTAATCGGGCCGCGAAAAGGTAAAGGATGCGACGCCGCATGGCGTGGCGCCGGGGGCACCACGCCATGCCGTCAGAACCGTCGTGTCAGGTACGGCCTTCCGTTCCGTTCCCGTCGTAGCCGAGCAGCCGCATCGCCGTGTCGGGATCCATCGCCGCCGCCAGGAGCTGGGCGCGGGCGTGGGCCTGGTCGCGTTCGCGTTCGGCCTTGGCCTGCGCGGCGCGTACCCCCTTGATCGCGACGAGCGCGAGCCCGGCGCCCACGATCACCGCGACCACCACGACGAACAGCAGGAGCAGCAACCCCGGCGAGGCCACGGTCGAGGTGGCCGCGTTCGTGCCGAGGCCCGCCACCGTGCCCGTCACCGCGAGCGCCGCGATGATGGACAGTGCCACGAGCCCGAGCAGGCTGGCGACGACCAGCCAGACCCGGCCCGCGCGCCGCGGCGCCGGCGGCGGGACCGCGGCGGCGGCCGGTGTCCCCACCACGACGGGCACAGGTGTGGGAGGCGGCGAGGCCGCCGCCCACGGCACGAACTCGGGGCGTTCGGCCGCCTCTCCGTTCACCTCGTGCGTGATGAGGGGCGGAGCCTGGATCACCGAGGGCTGCGCCGCCAGAGCTGCCGGCTGGACGGCCGGCACGCCGGGACCGCCGTAGGCGACCGGCTGCAGCTCGACCGGCTCCTCCACCGGCCCGGGAAGGTCCCGCTCGATGTGGCTGTGCTCCTTGTGGGCCCTGGCCGCGTCGCGGTGGTAGTCCTCCAGCTCCTGGCAGAGCTCGTCGGAGGCGTAGATCGTGCCGTCGATGAGCGGCCCGGGCTCCCGGCGGATGATGGCCACCACGTCGTCGCCGTTGAGCGTCTTGTGCGTCTCCAGCGCGTGCGCCACGCAGAGCACCTCCCTGCGGTGCTCCTGCAGCAGCTCCTCGGTCTTCTCCAGCAGCCGCACCAGGTTGAACTCGATCCGCTCCCCCAGCACGTCGGGGGTCAGGTCGGGCTGGTTCCTGGCGGGCTCCCGCTCGGTGATGCCGATCGCGCCGCCGGCGCCCGGACGGGCCTTGCGCATGGCCTTGCCGCCCATGATCTCCAGCTCCTGGAGGGCCGGCAGCGAGGTGACGCCGGAGCCCATCCCCCAGTACGACTCCATCATGGCGGTCAGGTACGTGGCCGAGTACAGGTCGCCGGAGACGCCGGAGGAGTTGTCCTCGCCGAAGAACATCCGCTCGCCGGCCAGCGAGGCCAGGGAGACCATGATGTCGGCCTCGTGCTCGGACTTCCACCGGGTGAACTGGTCCTCGGGCTTGATCGAGGCGACCATGCCCAGGTAGTCGGCGCCCTTCTCGATGGTGGCGATGTCGATCTCGAGGTGGAAGCGGGTCACGTACGCCACGACGGCGTGGCAGGCCTCGTGCACGGCCACGGCGTGCCGCTCGCGCTCGATGTACTCGACGTCCTCGGGCGGGCCGAGCTGCTTGAGCCGCTTGGCCCGCAGCACGTCCGACCAGGTGATGATCTCGCGGCTGTCCCTGATGGCGGTGATCAGCGACTCGTTGACCAGGTCCTTGATCGTGGCGCCGGTGGCGTACGGGGTGATCGTGGCCAGCTTGTCGATCTGCTCCGGGGTGAGCTCGTGCCACACCTTGTCGAAATAGCCCTGGTACGTGCGGACCCGCCCGGCCTTGGACGGGTAGCCGACCTTGTAGATGCGGTCGATGCGGCCCGGCCGCAGCAGCGCCTCGTCGAGCGCGTCGGGCCGGTTCGTGGCCATCATGACGAGGATGCGGTACTTGGGCGGCGGCTTGGGCCGCATGCCGAGCAGCCGGCGGACGAGCCGGTTGAAGAACCCGCGCGGCTTCTTGAGCCCGGACAGCTCGGTGAGCAGCGCCTGCAGCGTGCCCGGGTCGCCCGAGCCGTTCATGCCGCCGCCCATGAAGAAGCGGTTGCGCCGCCCCGGCTCGTCGGGCGACTCGCGCCCGGCCCGGAAGGCCAGCACCTGGCGGGTCTCCTCGGACAGGTAGTTGAGCCCGTGGCAGCCGTTGACGCCGGACAGGCCGGAGAAGCCGCCCTGTCCGGGCGGGCCCTGCTGGGCGAGGCGGCCGCGCTTGCCGAGCGAGTCGGCCTCGTCGAAGAAGACGATCACGCCGCCGTACCGGAGCGCCAGCTTGCGCAGCTTCCTGAACAGCCCCTTGACCTTGAGGATGCCGACGCCCATGAACATGTTCGTGAACGCGCCCGGATCCACGAACACGTACGGCTTGCCGGTCTCACCCGCGACGGCCTCGGCCATGAGGGTCTTGCCGGTGCCCGGCGGCCCCCACAGCAGCAGGCCGCTGGGGACGTACCCGCCGCGCCGCTCGATCTCGTCGGGGCGCTCGAGGAAGACGATGTTCTCCCGGACGCGCTCGACCACGTGGTCCTGGCCCCACACGTCGTGGAAGCGGGTCTTGATGTCGTCGGGGAAGTACGTCTCCACGCCGCCCCTGGACAGGAACCAGAACAGGCCCACGAACTGGATGATGACCACGAAGAACAGGAAGACGATCTGGATCAGGAACGGCATCGCGTTCCAGAGCAGCGCCGGCGCCTGCATCACCGCCATGAACGGGCTGACGTCCAGCACCGCCCCCAGCACCAGGGCCGTCAGCACCACGAAGAAGGCGACCTTGAGCGCCCGCGAGAGCCGGTACCTCGTCCAGTCGTCGAAGCGCCGGTGCGTCCAGCGCTCGAAGCCGCCGAACACCCGGTGGCTCCAGAAGCGGTGGTAGGCCGACCAGTGCTCGCTGACCAGGAAGTGGAGTTGCCGCGCGACCTCGACGCCGAGCAGCCAGAAGATCCATGGGTATTCGTACGCGATCCTCTGGGCGGCCTCGGGGAACAGGACGACGCCCTGCCAGTCGGCCATCACCTTCCACGTGAGGATGAGGTAGGCCACCACCAGGGCGATGAGGAATTTGCTCCGGTCCCAGAACTGCATCTTCTTTCTGGTCACGGATTCGGGGTCGGAGGGCCCGCTGCCGGGGGCACGCAGCCCTTCATGGTGATTGGTCGTGGTCAATGGTGCTCCCTCATCCAGGCAGCCGGAGCAGCTTGAACGTACTCTCGATCTTGTCGAACTCGGCGGCGCGCTTCCGGAAACAGACGGATTGGCAGCCGATGAGCATGACGGAGACCGTGGCGCCCTTCTCGTCGAGGATGGCGGTCTGGTCGAACGTCTGGACGTCCTCGCCGATCTGGTATTCGAAGCGGACCCGGACTCCCCTCGCGCCGTTGTCCATCGTCGTGACCTCGTCGTTGAGGAGGACGAAATTCTTGAACATCGACGGCTGCCCCGTCGCCATGGCCTGCTGCGCGTAGAGCTCGCGCATCTGCGAGGTCACCGGCAGCACGAAGTCGCGCAGCCGGTTCAGTGAGATCGCGTCCCGCTGCTCCTCCGTGAGCTGGTGCACGGTGGCGTAGACGAACGGCTCCGTCGAGCCCAGCAGGTGGTTGACCGACGGCTCCGCGGACTGGTCGAAGGCGGTCGACCACACCCGCTGGGCCCGGAGGAGGGCCGCCACCGAGTTCGGCTGGTCTCCGGACAGGTACAGCTCAATGGGGTCGGCGTTGAGCTGCGTGAACGAGGACGGCACCTTGAAGTAGGTCGTGCCCGCCGAGTCGCGTACGTAATGGAATTCGGGCTGTCCGGCGCACGCGGACAGCATCAGGATCGCGACCGTTACCGCGATCAAACCCCGTGCCTTTTTCACCAGGGCTTACCTCCGCTTTACGGACCAACGGAGTTGTTGTGCCCGCTTTCCGACACAATGAGCCCGAAGCGGAGGGAAAAATCTTGACCAAATCTTGGCCGTGCCTTGGCTTTACTTGTTACAGATCAATTAAGGCTTTGTGCACGTTCCGTAGCGCTCCGTGGCGGGTCACCCTGGGGGGCGGTTCAGGTGGCTACAACGTTCATGCAACCCCCATTGGTTCATCTGGGGAAGTAGCGAAAGATATGAGGATCCCTTCCGACCGCCCCGGGAGCGCACAATGTCAGAACCCGCAATGGAGACCGTCGACTCCTTCGGCATGACGGCGGAACGGCAGTTCGCCGAAGTCTGGTCGAGGACGGTCCTGTCGGTGCGGGAGCGCCGCCTGCTCCTTCTCGGGCTGCTCGTCGGCCAGGGGCTCCACGAGCAGACGGACGTCCAGCTCGACACCGCGCTGCGCTCGTGCGAGCTCACCGAGACCGAGTTGCGCGAGGTGGTCGTCTTCCTCACCCTCTACGCGGGCTGGGCCCGGGGCAGCAAGCTGAACGACCAGGTCGAGGGGCTGATCGAGCGGGTCAGGCAGGCTCGATCCGGTAGATCGGACCACGCAGGCTGAGCGCGTACAGCTCGCCGTCATGCCCCTCGCCGAACGACGAGAGCTGCTCGACCTTCCCGACCTCGGCGCCGTCCTGCGGCGCATCGGCCGGCGCGGCCTTGATCCAGCCGGCGCAGAAGTCGCCGTACAGGAACCGGCCCCGCAGCCAGGGGATCTTCTCGCCGCGGTAGACGTATCCGGCGATGACGGAGCAGTTTCCACCCTCGCCCAGGGGATACGTGATCACCGGGTCGACCATGTCGCGGCCCTTCGCGCCCCGGAAGCGGCTCTTGCCCTCGCGGGCGTTCCAGCCGTAGTTCTCGCCGCCCCGCGACCCGGCCGGCTGGTGGTCGACCTCCTCCCAGGCGTTCTGCCCGACGTCGCCGATCCACAGGTCTCCCGTGCCCCGGTCGAAGCCGAACCGCCAGGGATTACGAAGCCCGTAAGCCCATATTTCGGGCTTTGCGCCTTTCTGGTCGGCGAAGGGGTTGTCCTCCGGGACCTTGTACGGCCGGCCGCCGCGCGGGTCGATGCGCAGGATCTTGCCGAGCAGGGTCGTCAGGTCCTGGCCGTTGCCCTGGGGGTCGCCGGCGCTGCCGCCGTCGCCGAGCGCGATGTACAGGTAGCCGTCGGGACCGAAGGCGAGCTGGCCGCCGTTGTGGTTGGGATAGGGCTGGTCCTGGGTGAGCACGTCGCGCCTGGCCGTGGCCCTGGAGCCGTCGAAGGCCCATTCGGTGACGTGGGTGTCGCCCCGCGCGTCGGTCCAGTCGAGGTAGACCCAGCGGCCGGAGGGGTGGAAGGCGACGCCGAGCAGGCCCTGCTCGTTGCCGCCGCTCACCTCGCGGGACAGGTCGATCACGACGTCTCCGCCGGAGGTGCGCAGCCTGCCGGTCTGCTCGGCGACATAGAGACGGTCGTCGCCCTTGCGCACGGCGAACGCCACCGGCTGCTCCAGCTTGGCGATCTGCCTGAAGCGTAACTCCCCGTGCTCCAGAGACTCCGTATCGGTGGGCTCCGGCGTCGGGGCGGCGCTCTCCACGGGGTCGAGCGGGGCCGGCGCGGGCCCCTGCGCGCACGCGGCGAGGGTCACGAGGACGAGGGCCGTCGAGGCCGCCACGAGTCGCACGGGGCCCATCCTCGCACGGCATTAGGGTTCAGGTATGCCTACCGCATTGATCACCGGCGCGACCTCCGGCCTCGGCGCCGCCTTCGCCCGGCGCCTGGCCGCCGACGGCTTCTCGCTCGTCCTGGTGTCCCGCGACGAGCGACGGCTCTCCGAGAGCGCTGACCAGCTCAAGCTCAGGTACGGCGTCGGCGCCGAGGTGCTGCCCGCCGACCTCGCCACCGAGGAGGGGCTGGCCAGAGTGGAGTCCCGGGTCGCCGACGGCGTCGACCTGCTGGTCAACAACGCCGGGTTCGGCCACCCGGGCCGGTTCCTGGAGGTGCCGGTCGAGGACGAGCTGCGCATGCTCAAGGTGCACTGCGAGGCCGTGCTGAGGCTGACGCTGGCCGCGCTGCCCGGCATGCGGGAGCGCGACCGGGGCGCGATCGTCAACGTGGCCTCGGTGGCGGCGTTCTTCCCGCGGGGCACGTACAGCGCGTCCAAGGCGTGGGTGGTGAACTTCAGCGAGTCCGCCGCGAGCGACGTGCGCAACCCGCGCATCAAGATCATGGCGCTCTGCCCCGGTTTCGTGCGGACCGAGTTCCACCAGCGGGCCTCGATGGACACCTCGGGGATCCCCGGGTTCCTGTGGCTGAAGGCCGACGACGTGGTGCGGGAGACCATGCGCGACCTGGCGCTGGGCAAGCGGGTGAGCGTGCCGGACCTGCGTTACAAGGCCATCGTCGCGATCGGCAGACTCGTGCCACGCGGCCTGCAGGCCCGCGTCTCGTCGAGCATCGGCCGCTGACCCCGTACCTCGTATGGGGACCAATGGAACGGGCCCCCGCCGCGGGAGGGGGTCGCGGTGGGGGCCCGAGCGGTCGTGAGCGGGGCTCACGGCCGGGAATGCAGGAGTCGGCTAGCGGTTGGCCTCGTGGCCGATCGACAGGCCGCTCTCGGGGTCGAAGAAGTGCAGGTTGTGCGTGTCGAGGACCAGGTCGATGTTCTGGCCGGGACGGGCGTGGCTGCGGGCGTTGACGCGGGCGGTCCACAGGGACTTGTCGCCCGACAGCGGCAGCGCGGCCTCTTCGTCGTCACCCGCGTCGGCGGCGGCGACGGTGTCCTTGTGCTCGACCGGCGGGGCGTCGATCAGGAACAGCACGTTGATCTCGGAGCCCAGCTCCTCGGTGACCTCCGCCTTGACCGGCAGCGTGGCCCAGCCGTTGGCGTGGTTGCCGGCCGAGGCCGCGTCCTCGAAGTCGGAGGGGCGGATGCCGAGGATGATCTTCTTGCCGACGTACTGGTCGAGGCCCGGCTTGTCGGTGAAGGTCGAGTCGGGGATCGACAGCTTGATGTCGGCGAAGGTGACGGCGGCGTCGCCGCCGTCGCGGACGAGCTCGGCGGTGGCGAAGTTCATCGAGGGCGAGCCCATGAAGCCGGCGACGAACAGGTTGACCGGCTTGTCGAACAGGTTCTGCGGGGTGTCGACCTGCTGGAGCAGACCGTCGCGCAGGACGCAGACGCGGTCGCCGAGGGTCATGGCCTCGACCTGGTCGTGGGTGACGTACACGGTGGTGACGCCGAGGCGCTCGTGCATCTGGTTGAGCGAGGCGCGCATGGAGACGCGGAGCTTGGCGTCCAGGTTGGACAGCGGCTCGTCCATGAGGAAGGCCTGCGGCTCACGCACGATGGCGCGGCCCATGGCGACACGCTGGCGCTGACCACCGGAGAGGGCGGCCGGCTTGCGCTTGAGGTACGTCTCGAGGCCGAGCATCTTGGCGGCCTCGTTGACCCGCTTCTGGATCTCCGCCTTGGGCATCTTGCGAAGCTTGAGGCCGAAGGCGAGGTTCTCCTCGACCGTCATGTGGGGGTAGAGCGCGTAGTTCTGGAAGACCATCGCGATGTCGCGGTCCTTGGGCGGCAGGTGGTTGACCACCTTCTCGCCGATGGCGATCTCGCCGCCGCTGATGTCCTCGAGGCCCGCGATCATCCGGAGCGCGGTCGACTTACCGCAACCGGATGGGCCCACGAGCACCATGAACTCGCCGTCCTTGATCTCAAGGTTGAGCCCGTTCACGGCCTTCACGCCACCGGCGTAGACCTTGTCGACGTTCGTCAGAACGATGGATGCCATGACATTCCTTCGCGCTCCAGGGCGGTGGCCCGGACGTTGTTACCGTGACCCACTCACGTGGATACGTTTTCAAGCATCTCACCCGAAACGGACATCGGTGTCAAGGGTTGCCGTGTGACCAGCCCTTGTGGGAACGCGCGTCTTCCCGTTTTCCGGAAACCATGATGGAATCGTTTCCATGGAGAAGCGGGCGACGATCAAGGATGTGGCCGAGGCGGCCGGTGTGGGCGTCGCTACCGTGTCCAGAGTACTGTCGGGCGGCTCGGCCAGTGCGGCGACCAGGGAGCGCGTCCTGGCCGTCGCCGCCCAGCTCGACTACCGCCCGAGCGCCCTGGGCCGCAACCTGCGCCAACGCCGCACAGGCGGCATGGGCCTGCTCGTCCCCGACCTGACCGACACCTTCTACGGCCAGCTTTCCGAGGGCGTGCTCGCCTGCGCCCGCTCGGCCGGCGAGCCCGTCGTGATCGGCTCCACGGGCGGCGACCCCGAGCAGGAGGCCGACCTGATCGGCATGCTCCTGGAGCAGAGCGTGGACCGCCTGATCGCCGTTCCGTCGGGCGACGCGGACACCTGGTCCCCGGTGCTCCGCGCGGGCATGACGGTGGTCTTCGCCGACCGCCTCCCGCTCCTGTCCTCCCCCGAGGACGTGCGGGCGGCGGCCGTGGCCGACCTCATGGCCCTGGACGGCCTCTCCGCCGCCGCACCGGCCCGCCCGCTGGACATCCCCGCCGTGGTGGCCGACGACCGGGCCGGCATCCGCACGGCCGTGCGCTACCTGCGCGGCCTGGGCCACAAGCGCATCGCCTTCCTCGGCGGCCCCGGCCAGGAGAGCCGGGTGAACGCCTTCAGGGAGGCCGTGGGGGCGCCGGTGGACGAGGAGCTCGTCGTGTTCGGCACCGGCAGCCGCGACTCCGCCTACGCCGCCGCCTCGGGCCTCTTCCAGAGCCGCCCCGACCTGTCGGCCGTGGTCGCCGGCGGCAACGTGCTGGGCGAGGCGGCGGTGCTGGCGGCCAGGGAGCTGGACCTGCGGGTGCCCAGGGACGTGTCGCTGGTGATGTACGACGACGTCCCCTGGGCCGAGCTGTGCTCCCCGCCCCTGACGGTGATCGCCCAGCCGGGCCGCGACATGGGCTACCGGGCGGCGGAGCTGGTGCTCCGGGCCGGCACCAGGAAGCCGCGCAGCGTGGTCCTGCCGACGGAGCTCATCATCCGGGGCAGCTGCGGCCCCCACCGCTAGCGGGCTGCACCACCTGTGTAGCGGCGGGGCAGGATCATGATCGGGTTGTCGTCGAGGATCACGTCCGGCGGGCCGAACCGCGCCGCGACCTCCCTGATCTCCGGCTCGTCCAGCATCAGCAGGCGCCCGTTCTCGATGAAGAGCTCCCCGTCCACCAGCACGGTGGGCCGGTCGACCTGGCAGTCGCAGTGCGCGAAACCCGGGCCCGTCGTGACCGGCAGCCCGTCGGTCAGGCCGTCGATGCCGCAGTAGAAGGCCCCGGCGTGCTTCTCCCGCTCGAACTGGTTCCCCCCGGCCACCCGCACCTTCGGGTTGAGCCCGATCAGGCCGTGGCGCATGTAGAAGCCGCCGGGCGCGTAACGCCGCAGCTGCTCGGCCGCGACACCGCCCTCGATCTTGCGTACGAGATTGCCCTCCAGGGTGATGCGCAGGGACTCCTCCGGCACGCCGGTGACCGTGCTGTCCTCGATCATGAGGACGCCCTCGGTGTCGGCCGGCCAGAAGTTGGCTCCCCCGTACGGGAAGGGCCGCCAGTCCCCGGGCCGCATCGCGCCGGGGTCCGGGTCGAACGCCAGGCCCGAGAACGTCACGTCCGTCCCCCGCGCGGACGTCACCCGGATCGAGCGGGCGCCCGCCATCTGCCCCAGCGTCCGGCGCAGCAGCGCGTAGAAGACCTCGGCGGGCAGCCGCCCGCCGGTGAGCAGCGCCCCCGCGGTGGCCGTCATGTGCAGGGACAGGAAGCGGGATGAGCGTGACTTGATCTGGTCGAAGAAGAGCGGCGCCGTGTGCACCTCGCCCCACCAGGTGCCGCTGATCACCAGGTCGGCCTCGCGGAAGGCGGCCGTCTCGATGTGCAGCGACGCCTCCCTGTCCCACCCGCCGGGGCTGAACGGCGGCACGGACAGGATGCGCACGTCGGCGTCCCGGTAGGCCACGGCAGCCGCGATGGCCTGGACGACGACGGGGTCGACGGTGTGCTCCATGAGCAGCAGCACGCGCTCGCCCGCCTGGAGCCCGGTGTAGTCCAGCAGGTTCCGGACGCCGGGCATCAGCTCCACGATCGAGTACGGTCCCACGGCCGGCTCGGTGGCATAGCTGAAGGGCGAGCCGGCGTACGGATTGATCGTCATCGCGTGCTCCCTGCGGGACGTCAGGCCAATGCCTGGACCCCTACCCGTTACGCAGCGGAATCACACGATTACGGAACCCAGCGGCGGAATCCTCCCTCGGAGTTGATCACCTGCCCGGTGATCCAGGCGGCCTCGTCCGAGGCGAGCCAGCGCACCACCCGGGCCACCTCCTCCGGCCGCCCCCAGCGTCCGGCCGGGAGCGAGCGGCCGACCCGCCGCGCGAGCTCGGGGCCGGCCCAGCCCGTGTCGACCGGGCCCGGATTGACGGTGTTGACGGTGATGCCCCGGTCCGCGAGCGCGTCGGCCAGGCTCAGCGTCATCTGCTGGATGGCGCCCTTGCTGATCGCGTACGGCAGCTCGTCCGGCATCGGCGCCAGATGCTGGCCCGAGGTGAACATGATCACCCTGCCGCCGGACCGCCGGTCGTCGTGCTGGGCCGCGAACGCCTGCGTCAGCAGCGCGCTGGCCCGGGTGTTCACCGCCCACGACAGGTCCAGCTCGGCGGCCGTCAGCTCCGCCAGCGACTGCCGGTTGCTGCGGGCATGGTTGGCCACGAGCACGTCCACGTGCCCGAACCTGCCGACCGCCTGCTCCATCACCCACGCCGGCGCCGCCGGGTCCGCGAAATCGGCCTCCACGTGGTGCAGCCGGTCGCCGACGCCGCCCAGCGACTCCAGCACGCCGTCCATGCCCGCGGGGTCGCTGCCCCACGGCTGCTCGGCGTCGTGCGGGGTCCACGACTGCACCAGCACCTTCGCGCCCGTCGCCAGCAACTCGCGCGCGATGGCGTAGCCGATCCCGATCCGCCTGCTCACGCCGGTCACCACGGCGACCCTCGTCTCGGACATCATCCGATCATCCTCGCCGACCCGTTCGCGAGGCGTCGAAGGATTTTCCGCTCAGAGGAGCTTCTCGATGGCGGACGTGACCGCGGGGTCGTCCGGGGTGGTGCGGGGGCGGAAGCGGGCCACGACAGCGCCCTCCCGGTCCACCAGGAACTTCTCGAAGTTCCACTGCACGTCGCCCGCCTCACCCTGCTCGTCGGCGGTCCGCGTCAGCTCCTCGTAGAGCGGGTGCCGGTCGGGGCCGTTGACGTCGGCCTTCTCCAGGAGCGGGAAGTCCACGCCGTACGTCGTCGAGCAGAACGCCTGGATCTCCTCGGCCGTGCCCGGCTCCTGGCCGGCGAACTGGTTGCAGGGCATGCCGACCACCGTGAAGCCGCGCGGGCCGTACTGCTCCTGAAGCTTGACCAGGGCGCCGTACTGCGGGGTGAGGCCGCATCGCGAGGCCACGTTGACGACGAGGACGGCCTTGCCGGCCGCCAGCTCCCCGAAGGTGGTGGGGGCGTCGTCGAGGGTGTGGAGCTGGATGTCAGTGAGGCTCATGAACCGCACCCTACGCCTCCGGAACGTGATTCGGTCTCGCGCCCTCCCCCGTCACGGGACTGCTAAGCTCGCGGCGGCGCGAGAGGCGCCTGATCGCTCCGGAGCGAAGGAGGTTGATGAATATGGCTGTCGGCAGTCGTCATCAGCGTGCCCTTCTCCGGTCCGCGCGAGCCTAGAGCGCGGTCCGGTCGTATCGACGACCTGGAGTCACAAGTGTCTTCTTTCTTCTCGGTGGCCGGCGCCGACCTGACCACCGACCGCCTCGTCCTGCGTTCCTGGACCTCCGGCGAAGCCGACGCCGTCCTGCACGGCACCCGATCCGCGCACTGGGCCGACGACTTCCCCGCCGAGGGTGACCACGTCATCGCCGGCCTGTTCGCCGAGCACCCCGCGTGGCTGGACGAGTACGGCCACCGCCAGATCATCGAGCGCGACGGCGGTCTCGTGGTCGGCTCCATCGGCCTGTTCTGGCCGCCCGCCGACGGCACCCTGGAGATCGGGTACGGCATCGTGGCCTCCCGCCGGGGCCGCGGCTACGCTCCCGAGGCGGCGCGCGCGCTGACGGAGTTCGCCCTCACGGCGCCGGGCGTGCACACGGTGTGCGCCGGCGTCGAACTGTCGAACCCGGCCTCGATCAGGGTCCTGGAGAAGGCGGGCTTCCAGCGGTCACACACGGACGCCGAGGCGAACACGGCCCGATACGTGACCACGTCACCCGCCCAGCGGTAACGGCCCGACGGGGGATCGGCGACACCCCACCGCCGATCCCCCGTCGGTGGGAGGCCGTGCTTACCCGCGGGTCGCACCCGGCCAAACCCCATAGTTGGTCGCGGTTTGCGGCAAGGCCCGTTCAGCCGGACGGCGGGGCGGGCAAGGCCGGCCCTGCGAGAGGGACTTTTATCCGCAACGCTCGCGCAAACACCTCTCCACCGCGCGTCGAGATGGACGGCCCGCGGTGACCGAACGTAATAGGAATCGTGCTAGAGGACACGTCGCGGCGCCCTTCGGGCCGCCCAGCGGGATCGGGCGGTGCCAGATTCCCGGAGGGCCGCGCGGACCCTCCGCGTCCGAGCCACGGACGCGGACCGGCAGGGGCGCCCGATGCAAGTGCGCCTGTCCGCACGCGACCCGACAGCAAGGATCGATTTGGACAGCAAACGCGCGCTCATCAGCGTCACCGCGCTCACCGCGTTCACCGCGATCGGGGCACCCGCGGCCTGGGCCGACCGCCCGCCCGTGGTGCGGATCGGGACCTGGACGACGAAGGCGCAGCCCAAGGTGGCGGTGGCGACGCCCAACAAGAACAAGAGGATCGCTCTGGGCCAGGTGGTCCAGCGGTCGTGGAACCTGCAGGAGTTCCGCTGCCTGGACAGTCTCTGGACCAGGGAGAGCAACTGGAACCATCACGCACTCAACCGCTCGTCCGGCGCGTACGGCATCCCGCAGGCACTGCCCGCGGGCAAGATGCGCGGCGCCGGCCGCGACTGGAAGTCCAACCCGGAGACGCAGATCCGGTGGGGACTGTCCTACATCAAGGGGAGGTACGGCAGGCCGTGCGGCGCCTGGGGACATTGGAGATCGCACAACTGGTACTAGCCGAAGGCGGGAGAGGGCACCCGGGGCTCACCGGGTGCCCTCCCTGCGCGCCACGTGCACCTCGATCGCCTGGATGAGCAGCTCCAGCCCGAACTCGAACTCCGCCTCGTGATCGCACTGATCCAGCAGCGGCGCCAGTGAGTGGACCTCGGGGAACAGCGCGGGATCGACACCCTCGGCCTTGACGAGCCGGTTGTGGACGGGCGCGAACGTGGGCGTCACCCCCACCTCCCGCAGCAGCGAGCCCACGATGTACGCGATGAACATCCGCAGCATCCTGACCGCGTCCGCCCCGTCGAACCCGGCGCCGCGCAGCGTGGCCAGCGCCCGCTCGACCGGCAGCAGCCCGGCGGTGGAGTGGAGCTGGCGGCTGACGACCACCATGGTCGAGCGCGGGTGGTCATGGGCGATCTGGCGGAACGCCCGAGCCTGCATGCGCACCCGCTCGGTCCAGTGCGCGCCGGGGTCGTCGGTGAACTCGATCTCGCTCAGCACCGCCTCGGCCACCCCGTTGAGCAGGGCGTCCTTGTTGGGCACGTGGTTGTAGAGGGACATCACACCGACGCCGAGCTCGGCCGCGATGCGCCGCATGGAGACCGCGTCGGCGCCCTCGCGCTCGATGAGGTCGATGGCCGTGGCGACGATGCGGCCTCGCGAGAGGGGCTCCGTAGGCATACCTCATTCTATTGACGTACGTACGGTGTACGTGGAACTCTCGGAAGGCGGACATACGTACGGTGTACGTAACCCCCTTGGGAGGTTCCATGTCGACCCACGACCTCTACACCATCCCCGCCGAGCTCTCCACGTGGAACGTCGAGATGGCCGGGGCGAGCCGATTCACCTGGGAGTACGACGACGGCCGGGACCGCATGCTGGCCCTGTACCAGAAGGGCAAGGACAAGCAGTGGGACTCGACCAAGCGCATCGACTGGGACCTCGAGGTCGATCCGTACGACGTCCTGGGCGTCCCCGACCAGACCATCGCGATCCACGGCACCCCGCTCTGGGAGCGGATGAGCGAGCAGACCCGTAACGAGGTGCGGCGGCACGGCGCGGCGTGGCAGTTCTCCCAGTTCCTGCACGGCGAGCAGGGTGCGATGATCTGCTCGGCCAAGATCGTGGAGTCGGTCCCCGACCTCGACTCGAAGTTCTACGCCGCCACCCAGACGATGGACGAGGCGCGCCACGCCGAGACGTACGCGCGCTTCCTCCAGGAGAAGGTGGGCCTGGCGTACCCGATCAACCAGCACCTCAAGGCCCTGCTCGACAGCACGCTGAGCGACTCCCGCTGGGACATGCCCTACCTCGGCATGCAGGTGCTCATCGAGGGATTGGCGCTGGCGGCGTTCGGGGTGATGCGCGACATCACGACCAAGCCGCTGCCCAAGCAGATCCTCGCGTACGTGATGCAGGACGAGGCCAGGCACGTGGCCTTCGGCCGGATGGCGCTGCGCGACCACTACCGGAACCTGTCGGAGAGCGAGCTGCGCGAGCGCGAGGACTTCGTCATCGAGGGCTGCTACCTCATGCGCGACCGGCTGCGCGGACGGGAGACCTGGGAGAACCTGGGCCTGTCGAAGGCCGAGGTCGACGAGGCCATGGAGGCCACCGACCACTCCGAATACCTGCGGCTGTTCAGGTCGCTGCTGTTCAGCCGGATCGTGCCGTGCGTCAAGGACATCGGGTTGTGGAGCCCGCGGCTGCGGCAGGCGTACGCGGAGATGGGCGTGCTGGAGATGGCGGGCCAGTCCCTGGACGCCCTGATGCGCCAGGACGAGGACATCGCCGACAGGCTCGACGCGGAGCGGTTCACCCAGGAGGAGGCCGGGCGGCACGCCGAGGTGGCCGAGACCGTCGAGCTCGGCAAGTCCTAGAGTCGCGTCGCGTCGGGGGCGGGCAGGCTCTGCGGCAGGCGCAGGATCATCCTGGCCCCGGGGCCGTCCCCGATCTCCAGCGTCCCGCCGTGGGCCTTGGCGATGTCGCGGGCGATCGGCAGCCCCAGCCCGGTGCCCCCGGTGTCCCGCGACCGGGTGTGATCGAGGCGGGTGAACCGCTCGAACACCTGGTCCCGCATCTCCGCCGGGATCCCCGGGCCGTCGTCCAGCACCTCCACCACGGCCTGGTCCGCCCACCCCCGCACGGAGACCCACACCCGGGATTCCCCGTACCGGTCGGCGTTGGACATCAGGTTCGTCAGCAGCCGGGCGAGCCGGAGCCGGTTGCCGCGGACGAAGAGTCCGGGCTCCACGTCCATGGTCAGCGGCAGCCGGCAGGACTGCCGCGCGACCTCCTCCTCGACCAGCTTCCCCAGCTCGATCCGCTCCTGCTCGGGCTGCACCCCCGCGTCCAGCCGGGCCATCAGGAGCAGGTCGTGGACGATGTCCGACAGCCGCTCGGCGTCCTTGATCGCCGCCCGCCAATCGTCTTCGTGCGGGTCCGCGAGCCCCGCCTCCAGGCGCACCAGGAGCCCGGTGATCGGCGTCCGCAGCTCGTGGGAGGCGTCGGAGACGAAGCGCTGGTGCCGGACCACGGCGCCCTCCAGCCGCTCCAGGGTCGCGTTGACCGTGGCGGCCAGCTCGGCGACCTCGTCCTGCGTGTCGGGCACGTCGACGCGCCGGCTCAGGTCCTGGGCGCTGATGCGTTCCAGCCCTGCCCTGATCCGCTCCACGGGGGCCAGCACCCGGCCGACCCCGTACCAGGCGCCCCATCCCGTCAGCGCCACCAGCACCGCACCGAAGGCGGTCAGTATCAGGGGCAGGAACGGCGAGCTCAGCAGGAACGGCTCCCGCAGGGCCGCGTAGGCGATGACGGGCCCGTACGCGCTGGCGGAGTTGCTCGTCCCCACGACGACCATGCATCTGCCGGAACACACCCGGGTCTGAACCCGCAGGTCGCCCGGCTCGGGCCAGGCCCGGGTGATCGCCGGCTGGCCGGCGAGCCCGGTGCTCGCGGCCAGCACGTGGCCGCCGGAGTTCACGACCTGGAGGAGGTAGACGCCCTTCAGGGGCGGGATGGGGCCGCTGAACCGGTGCTCGGTGATGCTCGTGGACAGGTGCCGGCTGGCGTCGTCAGCCTGCTGGAGGAGGTCCGACCGCGCCCGCACGGGGTAGGTCAGCAAAATCGCCAGGATCCCCAGAAGAACGACGGCCCCGAAGACCACCACCGTCGCGATGGTCATCCGGGCCCTGAGCGAGCGGCCGAACACCATGGTCGTACTCTGTCACGGAGAGTACAAATCCCAGGTAAAACGGCATATTTGCTCAGCCGTGGAAACGGCGATGCAGCTCGTGGACCTCCTCGGCCAGCTCCGGCACCGGGCCGTCGACCACCACCCCGGGGGCGACCTCGTTGACCGGGAGCGTGCGTACGGGCGGCTGCGGGACGCCGAGCTCGGACAGCCACGCGGCGAGCTGCTCCGACGAGGCCACGTACACGATGCGGCCCAGCCCGACCCACGCGTGGGCGGCCGCGCACATCGGGCAGTGCTCGCCGGAGGTGTAGACGGTGGCGGCCGCCCGCTCCTCGGGCGTCAGGTGCGCCGCCGACCAGCGGGCCAGCGCGAACTCCGGATGCTGCGTGTTGTCGCCGGCGGCCACCCGGTTGTGGTCCTCGGCCAGCACGGCGCCGTCGCCGGAGACCAGCACCGACCCGAACGGCTCGTCGCCCACCTCCAGCGCCCGCGCGGCCAGCTCGACGCAGCGGCGCAGGTGCGGCATCTCCGATTCAGCGATCATGAGTCCCCCATCCTAGACGGCCGCCGAGCAGGGCCAAGAACATACCCCAACAGATCACAACAAAAGTAACGGTCAGCCGAATGTGCAAGATCTTTCACTGTTTCCGCACGTCACGTACAAGAACCGCACTCTTCGGGCTACTGAAAATCGGTTGAACCCTCGTAATAGCCTAGAAGGGATGCCTCCCGATACGCACATACCTCAACGTCCCCTGCTCTCCTCCAACTCCCTGTGGCGGATGAAGTCCTACCTCCGCCCCTACGTCGTCAGATTGGTGTTCATCTGGCTGGCGGCGATCGTCGGCATCGCGGCCGGCATCGCGCTCCCGCTCATCAGCGAGAAGGTCATCGACGGTCCCGTGGCCCACGGGGACTCCGGCGCGCTGCTCCCCCTCGGGCTGCTCGCGATCGGCGTCGGCGTCGTCGAGGCCCTGCTGATCCTGCTGCGGCGGTGGGCCCAGGTGAAGCCGGTGCTCGGCCTGGAGACCGCGATCCGCGACGACCTCTACGCGCACCTGCAGCGGCTGCCCATGGGCTTCCACGGCGACTGGCAGTCCGGCCAGCTGTTATCCCGGGCCACGACCGACCTGTCGACCATCCGGCGCTTCCTCGGCTTCGGCATGCTCTTCCTGGTCATGAACATCCTGCAGCTGATCACGGTGACCGTGCTGCTGCTGAACAAGTACTGGCCGCTCGGGCTGCTGGTGCTGGCCTCGGCCGTACCGATCGTGTGGCTGTCGCTGCGGTTCGAGAAGCGCTACATCAAGACCTCCCGCCAGGTGCAGGACGAGCAGGGCGACCTGGCCACGCTCGTCGAGGAGTCCGCCCTCGGCATCCGCACGATCAAGGCCTTCGGCCGCCGCCACTACGTCTTCGACCGCTACGACGAGGGCGCGCTCAAGGTCTACGGCACCTCCATGGACAAGGCCCGGCTGCTGGCCAAGTTCTTCGCCTTCCTCGAGATCATCCCCAACATCACGCTGGCCCTGGTGCTGCTGCTGGGCGCGCTGGCCGTCGGCACGGGCTCGCTGACGCTGGGCGCGCTGGTCGCGTTCACCACGCTGATGCTCCAGCTCGTCTGGCCGATCGCGAGCCTGGGCTACATCCTGGCCATGGCCCAGGAGGCCATGACCTCCGCCGACCGCCTCATGGAGGTCATGGACACCGTGCCCGCCATCGAGGGCGGCACGCGGACCATCGACGGGCCCCGCGGCCACCTGCGCTTCGAGGGCGTCGGGTTCCGCTTCCACGACTCCGAGGAGCCGGTGCTGCGCGACGTCTGGCTGGACGTGCGCCCCGGTGAGACGGTGGCCGTCGTGGGCGCGACCGGCTCCGGCAAGACCACGCTGACCGCCCTGGTGCCACGGCTGATCGACCCCACCGAGGGCCGCGTCACGATCGACGGCTACGACGTGCGCGACCTCGAGCTGACCAGCCTCCGCTCGGTGGTGGCCACGGCGTTCGAGGAGCCGACGCTGTTCTCGATGAGCGTGCGGGAGAACCTCACGCTCGGCCGGCTCGACGCCACCGACGAGGAGCTGGCCGAGGCCATCCAGACCGCGCAGGCCATGTTCGTGTACGACCTGCCGTGGGGCCTCGACACCCGCATCGGCGAGCAGGGCCTGTCCCTGTCCGGCGGCCAGCGGCAGCGCCTGGCCCTGGCGCGGGCCGTGCTGAGCCATCCGCGCATCCTCGTGCTCGACGACACCCTCTCCGCGCTCGACGTGGAGACCGAGGCGCTCGTGGAGGAGGCGCTGCGGCACGTGCTGCGTGACGCGACCGGCATCGTGGTCGCCCACCGCGCCTCGACCGTGCTGCTGGCCGACAAGGTGGCGCTGCTGCGGGGCGGCACGATCACGCACGTCGGGCAGCACCACGAGCTGCTAGCCCAGGTGCCCGAATACCGCGAGCTGCTGGCCCAGGACGCCGACTTCGACGACGCCGCGGAAGGAGCGCTGCGATGACCACGACCACCACGGCGTCCTGGCGGGGCGTGTCCTCCGAGGACCAGGACGAGCTGCCGGAGAAGGTGTCCGTCCTGCTCCGGGAGCGCTCCCGGCGGCTGCTCGGCGCGCTGCTCAGGCCGTACCGGAAGAAGATCGGGCTGCTCGTCGCGATCGTCGTCGTCTCCAACGCGGCCGGGCTCTCGATCCCCTTCCTGGTCTCCATCGGGATCGACGAGGGCATCCCGCCGATCAAGAGCGGGGCCGGCCCCGCCGTCCTGCTGACCGTGGTCGGGGTGATCCTGGCCGCGGCGATCACGCAGGCGCTCACGCGCCGGGCGTTCCTGACGCTGTCCGGCCAGATCGGCCAGGGCACCCTGCTCGAACTGCGCAGGAGGGTGTTCGACCACTTCCAGCGCCTGTCGCTGAGCTTCCACGAGCAGTACACCTCCGGGCGGGTCATCTCGCGGCTGACCTCGGACGTCGAGGCCATCGCGGAGCTGCTCCAGTCGGGGTTCGACGCGCTGGTCAAGGCCGTGCTGACCATGGCCGGCACGGCCGTGCTGCTGCTGGTGCTGGACGTGCACCTGGGCCTGCTGGCGCTCGTCCCGCTGCCGTTCCTGCTGCTGTTCACCCGGTGGTTCCGGACGCAGTCGGCGATCGTCTACCGCCGTACGCGGGAGACGGTGGCGCTGGTGATCGTGCACTTCGTGGAGTCGATGACCGGCATCCGCGCGGTGCAGGCCTTCCGCAGGGAGCCGCGCAACCAGGAGATCTTCGAGCAGCTCAACGACGACTACCGGGGCGCGAACGCGCGCAGCATGCAGCTCGGCGCGACGTTCATGACCGGGATCAAGCTGATCGGCAACCTGACGATCGGCGGCGTGCTGCTGTACGGCGGCTGGCTGGCGCTGCAGGACGAGGTCAAGGTCGGCGTGCTGGCCGCGTTCCTGCTCTACCTGCGCCAGTTCTACGAGCCGATGCAGGAGGTCAGCCAGTTCTACAACACCCTGCAGTCGGCCGGCGCTGCGCTGGAGAAGCTGTCGGGCGTGCTGGAGGAGGAGCCCTCCGTGCCCGAGCCGCGCGAGCCGGCCAGGCTGCCGGACGGCAGGGCGCGCGGCAAGGTGCGCTTCGAGGGCGTCAGGTTCGCCTACGTCGAGGAGATGCCGATCCTGCCCCGGCTCGACCTGACGGTCCCGGCCGGGCAGACCGTGGCGCTGGTCGGGGCGACGGGCGCGGGCAAGACGACGCTGGCCAAGCTGATCTCCCGCTTCTACGACCCCACCGACGGCCGCGTGCTGCTCGACGGCGTCGATCTGCGCACGCTGGACGAGCCGGCGCTGCGCGCGGCCGTGGTCATGGTGACGCAGGAGAACTTCCTGTTCAGCGGTACGGTCGCCGACAACATCAGGTTCGGCCGGCCCGACGCCACCGACCGGGAGGTGCGCGAGGCGGCCAAGGCCATCGGGGCGCACGAGTTCGTCTCGAGCCTGCCCGACGGCTACGACACCGAGGTGGGCAAGCGCGGCGGCCGGATGTCGGCCGGGCAGCGCCAGCTCGTGGCGTTCGCCAGGGCGTTCCTCGCCGATCCCGCGGTGCTGATCCTCGACGAGGCCACCTCCAGCCTCGACGTGCCGAGCGAGCGGCTGGTGCAGCGCGCGCTGCGCACGATCCTGGCCGACCGGACGGCGCTGATCATCGCGCACCGCCTCTCGACGGTGGAGATCGCCGACCGGGTGCTGGTGATGGACCGGGGCGAGATCGTCGAGGACGGTCCGCCGGACCGGCTCATCGCGGCCTCGGGCCGGTACGCCGGGCTGCACCAGGCGTGGCTGGAGAGCCTCAGCTAGCTCCCTAGTGGTGCGCCATGGCCACGGCGTTCGCGTACAGCTCGTACCCGACGAACAGCGCCAGGGGCACCCCGAGAGCGATCAGCAGCCTGCCGGGCAGGTGGGTCCGCGGCGCGGACACCCTGCCCGGCTCCGGCGTCGCCGCGGCGAGGACCGGCTCGGGCTCCGGATCGGGGGCGGGCACGAGTTCGGGATGCCGCGCTAAATACCCCCTGGGGAACGAGGTCACCTGGTACGCGCCGCAGAGCGGGCAGCAGGTGCCCGACCAGGGCGGCGGCACGGTCACTCCCGAGCTGAGCCAGAGGTCCACCTCGTTGCCGTGCACGTCTGTGAGATGTCTGACGACGAAGTTCTCTTCCCAGACATGTAAGCAACGAAGGCATTCGAAAGGCCACGCCTCGCGGGTGTCGAATCCTTCGGTCACTGGGACCACCCCCCCGGCTTCCGATCGCCGTCGATCCCGAGTGTCCGCTTGACTTCGCGCGCCCGCAAGACGGGCCTTATGACACTTTCCGCTATGGAATGCTCACCAAGTGTCAGGTTAGTCGTTCGTAGATGGACTTTCGAACCGGGCTGAGCAGCGGAGTCGCGTCCGGCGCGGGGGGCTCCGCGGGCGGGATCAGCTCCGGATGTCGGGACAGGTAACCGTCCGGGAAGGTCGTGGCCTGCTGACAGCCGCACCTCGGGCACATGACGCCCCCCGGGGACGGCGGCAGCACGGGGAGCCCGGCGTGCAACCAGATCTCCCGCTCGTTTCCGTGACGGTCGTCGATGTGCCTGACGAGGTACTCCTCTTCCCATACGTGCCAGCAACCGCGGCACTCGAAAGGCACGATCCTGTGTTCTTCTTCCAACGAGGTCACCCCCTCACCTCCGAGTGTGTGCCTCCTTTTCCGGATCTGGCAACCGCGCTTACCGAATCGCCAGAACAAAGACGATGGCGCCGGCCACCACGCACATGGTGCCGAGCCAGGCGAACAGCACGTCGAGCCCCGGGTTCAGCGGCTTGCCGCCGTGCAGGGCCTCCTGCACGCGGCGGAACCGCGCCCGGGTCCTGATCAGCAGCACGGCGCCGCAGAGCGCGGCCAGCGCGAACACCACCATCGAGGCCACGGGCAGGCCGTGCCTGAGGGACAGCCCGGCCGCGCCGAGCCCGCCGGTGGCCAGCGCCACGGCCGTGCGCACCCAGGCCAGCCGGGTGCGCTCGCTCTGCAGCCCCTCGTCCCAGATCTCCTTCTCCGGGGTCACCTGATCCGGCCTCGGGCTCAGGCGGCCAGGATGATCAGCACGAGGGCGATCACGGCCACGGCCGCCACGCCGTACCCGAAGACCGCCGCGAGCGCGGGGGGCGGCAGCGGCGCCTGCTGGCGCAGGGCGCGCTGGATGTTGCGCCAGCGCGGATACGCCATGCCCGCCGCGAGCGCGGAAAGCGTCACCAGCACCACGGCCAGCGCGGTACGGATCCACGGCACGAACACGTGCTCGGGCACCGCCGCCATCGCCACCCCACCCGCACTGAGCGCCAGCGCCGTGCTCAGCCAGGTGAGGAAGGTTCGTTCATTGGCCAAGGTGAAACGCGGGTCGGGTTCCATGGGAAAAACGGTAATTCGTCCCCATTTCCCCTAGAGAAGTTGGGATTCAGCCAGTACAGGCCTTGGCCACCTTCTCGGCGTAGGCCGCGCTCTCGGTGAGGACCTTCTGGGTGGCGTCCACGGCGTCGTTGACGTTGGTGACGTTGATGCCGCTCAGCGTCTTGGCCAGGTCGTCGGAGGCTTCCTTGATCGTGGTGTTGGCGGCCTTGTCGGCCACGTCGTTGAGCTTGGTGGCGGCGTCGTCGAGGGCCTTGTCCATGGCCTTGGGATCGTCGGCGAGCGTCTTGAGCTGGGCACCCAGGTCGGCGACGATCTTCGGGGCTTCGAGGCACGCTTGCGCCTTGTCGATGGTGCTGTTGACCTCACCGCATCCGGCGGCGAAGACACAGACGGCGAAGGCGGCCAGGGGCACGAATCGGCTCTTGAGGAGTCGCATACCTCGACCCTACCCAACGCATTCCAAAGGTTCCCTTGACATCTCCGGCAACGGGCGCCCAAGATTCCAAGCATGTCTTTGGAATCCTCGCGGCGACGGCTCAGCGACCCGGCCGCGATGCGGGCGTTCGCGCACCCGGTGCGGCTGGCGCTGCACGAGCTGCTGCTGAGGGCGGGCGCGATGACCGCCGCCGACGCGGCGCGAGAGGTGGGCATCAGCCAGGCGCTGGCCTCGTACCATCTGCGGCAGCTGGCCAAGTACGGCTTCGTGGAGCAGGCGGCGGCGCGCGACGAGCGCGAGCGGCCGTGGAAGGCGACCGAGACCCTCCAGGAGTGGGACGACGACGCGGCCGGGCCGGAGCAGGCGGCCGCCCGGAGCCTGCTGGAGCAGGTGATCGCCGAGCGCGCGCTGTCACGCCTGGCCGAGTGGCAGCAGCATCGCGGGGACGAGCCCGAGCCGTGGCGGGGGGTGGGCGGTCTGGGGAACCTGTACCTCTACGCCACGGCGGAGGAGGTGACGGCTCTGGGCGCGGCGGTGGCGAAGCTGCTCGGGCCGCTGATGGCCCGCGTCGACGACCCCTCGGCCCGCCCCGCCGGCGCCCGGCCCGTGCTGGTGACGCAACTGGTCGTCCCCTTGCCACCCACGGGCTCCGGTGACTGAGCCCCGCCCCGCTGGTGGGGTCCACGCGTCAGGTGACGGCCGCGACCAAGGCGGCGGGGTTCGCGCGCTGTTGGCCGACAACCGGGACTACCGGCGCCTGCTCCTCGCCGGGCTGATCTCGCAGACCGGCGACTGGGTGATCAGCACCGGGCTGGCGTTCCACGTCTACCGCCTCACCGGCTCCACCCTGTCCACCGCGATCATGCTGCTGGTCTCGCGGCTGCCCGACGTCGTGCTCGGGTCACTGGCCGGGGTGCTGGCCGACCGGTGGGATCGTCGCCAGGTGCTGGTCGTCACCGACGTGCTGCTCGCGCTCGGCCTGCTGCCACTGCTGGCCGTACGCGGGCCGGACCAGGTGTGGATCGTGTACGCCGTCGCGCTGTGGACCGGCGTCCTGAGCACCGTGCTCGCTCCCGCGCAGAAGGCCCTCGTGCCGCAGATCGTGGCGGAGTCGCAGCTCGTACGGGCCAACGCCCTGCACGGCCAGACCGGCCAAGTCGCCCGCCTGCTGGGCGCGATGCTGGGCGGGCTCGCCGTCAGCGCCGGAGGGCTGGCCGCGGTCGTGCTGATCGACGTGGCCAGCTTCCTGGTCTCCGCTGCCCTGCAGGCCACCCTCCGGCCGCCCGGACGCCCGGCGAGGACGGCGACGATGGGCGGGCAGTGGGTCGCCGGGCTCCGCCTGGCCATGGGGGACGCGAGTGTCCGCCTGCTGGTGGCGTACATGATGATCACGGGGCTGGGCGAGGGGATCTTCGCCACGCTCGCCGCGCCCTTCGTGAGCGACGTGCTCGGCGGCGCGGGCGACGCCTACGGGCTGTTCCTGTCGGTGCAGGCGGTCGGCGGGATCCTGGGCGGGCTCGTCGTGGCACTCCGTCCGGGGCGCGCCGACCCTCGGGTGCTGCTGGGCGGGGCGACGGTCGTCTTCGGGCTGGTGGACCTGGCCCTGTTCACCTATCCGCTGGCCGTGCCCGCGCTGTGGCCGGCGCTGGTGCTGGTCGGGCTGGCCGGGGTGCCCGCGGCGGCCGCGACGGCGGGGTTCGCCACGCTGGCCCAGAACGTCGCCGGCGACGACCGGCGGGGAAGCGTGTTCGGCGTCCTGGGCAGCGCCCACGCGGCCACCGCGCTGGGCGGCATGGGGATGGCGGGGGTGCTCGGCGGGGTGGCCGGGGTCGTGCCCGCGTTGTGCGTGCACGCCGCCGGGCCGATCGTCGCCGGAATCATGGTTCTGACCTGCGCTCATGCGTGAACCGATATCGACTTCTTCGCGATATCGCTATTAGACACGTGGTGATCGCGTCTGCTTTGCTCCTTGCCCATTGACGGACGACCGTAAGGACCAAGCATGCGAAACCGCCGCTTCACGGCAGCAGCCACGTTGACCATCTCCTTCCTGACGGGCGGGGCCCTCCCGGCGGGCGCGGCCTCGGCCACGAGCTCCGTGCAGGCGCTCTCGGGCGAGGCCCAGGCCCGCAAGGAGCTGCGCGCGCTGGAGGCGTCGTTCAAGGGGCGCATCGGCGCGTACGCCATCGACACCGCCACCGGCAGGACGATCGGCTACCGGTCGAACGAGCGGTTCCCGCTGCTGTCCACGTTCAAGGCGATGGCCTGCGCGGCCGTGCTGCACAAGGCGCGCACCTCCGACCCCGGGCTGATGGAGAGGGTCGTGCGCTGGACGGCCGACGACCTCAAGCCGAACTCCCCCACCACCGAGAAGCACGTGGAGGACGGCCTGACCGTCAACCAGCTGTGCGAGGCGACCATCACCCTGAGCGACAACACCGCGGGCAACATGGTGCTCAAGCAGGTCGGCGGGCCGGCCGGCCTGACGCAGTACTTCCGCACGCTGAAGGACCCGATCTCCCGCCTGGACCGCTGGGAGACCGAGCTGAACGACTGGACGCCCAAGGAGAAGCGCGACACCACGACGCCCGCGTCCATCGCCCGCGACCTGCGCGCGGTCACGACCGGGAACGCGCTCACCGCCAAGGACCGGGAGCAGCTCAACGCCTGGATGATCGCGACCAAGACCGGGGACGCCCGCATCCGCGCCGGCCTGCCGAAGACCTGGACGATCGGCGACAAGACCGGCACGAACGGGGCTTTTGGCGGGGGGAACGACATCGCGGTCATCTGGCCCAAGAAGGGCGAGTCTCCCATCATCATGGCCATTTACACGAACCGCGCCGCGGGCGAGACCGGCGACGACACGGCCATCGCCCGCACGGCCACCATCCTGGCCCGCGGCCTCGGCAAGCTCTGACGACCGGCGGGGGCGGCGATTTCGATACCCCATTCGCACCCGCGCTTAACCTGAAAATAATTCTTTCTAATTCGGGGGGATAATTCCGGACTTAAGGTGCTAGTTGCCCTCTGACCAGGGGAATCTTCATTCGATTCCGCTTGTGATCGCCAATTGAGGGGGTATCCTCTTGGCAAAGAAAGCGGGACCGGAGATCCCTACAATCCCCGGTCCCTTACCTCCAAGGTAAGGGAGATCAACATGAGCTTCAAGGAACTCTGCAGCAACCTCGGCACCGAGTTGGACAACGAGTTCATCCGGCTCCGGGCGGACCAGACGGAGCTCGGGCAGCAGCTCACCGAGCGGATCAACGGCGTGGCCAACCACGTCAAGACCCTCGACGCGAAGGTGACCTCTCTGGACGCCAAGGTCACCGTCCTTGACGAGAGGGTTACGGCCCTCGACACCAAGGTCACCGTCCTCGACGAGAGGGTCACCGCACTCGACGCCAAGATCGACACGAAGTTCGCGGAGATCGACGCCAGGTTCGAGTCCGTCGACGCCAGGTTCGACTCCGTGGACGGCAAGATCAACAGTCTGCAGGGCAACCAGAACGAGATGATGAGCATCCTCATCGACATCCAGCGCAAGGTCAGCGCCAACTAGCGCCTGCCTCACAGTGAAAGGGCGGACTCGTGGAACACACGGGTCCGCCCTTCGCGTTCGCTAGAGCTTGTTGTAGCAAGGACCGTCGAACGTGTACCCCTGCGCCGTCGGCCCCGTGAAGAAGTCCTTGACGATCGTCACGCCCGTCGGCGCCTGCTCGTCGACCTTGTTGATCAGCGTCTGCCTGAACACCGCGGCGCTCGACGCGTCCGCGTAGTTGCCCGCCTCCGGCGGGAGCATGCCCTCGTAGTCCACCGTCCTCAGCGTCTTGACGGCCGCCAGCAGCCCCTTGCGGCTCACGTCCCCGCCGGCCACCATCGCGTCCAGGGCCGCCTTCATCGGGTACGCCCAGGCCCAGCCCGAGGTGTACCCGTCGTTGGGCGTCACTCCGGGCAGCGCGTCGCGCATCGCCTTGTGCCCCGGGGTGTCGGCGCCCCATGGCCTGCCCGGGGCCGACTGCTCGTACAGGGCCTTGAGGGCGGGGGCGGCGGGGGACTTCAGCAGGGCCGGGTTCCAGGTGGGGCCGGTGCCGATGAAGCGGCCCTTGTAGCCGGCCGCGGCCGCCTGGCCGATGATCGTGGCGGCGTCGGCCGGGCCGGTGGTGAGGATGACCAGGTCGGGCTTGTTCTTGGTGATCTCGGTGATGGCCCGGCCCTGCTCGGTGGCGCCCGAGGGGGTCTCGACGTTGGTGAACTTCAGGCCGTTGCGCTCGGCGGCGATCTTGGCGCCGGCGGCGGCGTCCGCGCCGTAGTCGCCGGCCAGGTGGACGGCCATGACCGACTTCGGCTTGTACGTGTCCATCGCGTAGTCCACGGAGTTCATGGCCTCGACGCAGTAGTTGGAGCCGCTCTCGATCATGACGTCCTCGAACTCCCAGGCCGAGGTCCACGAGGCGGGGGCGGCGACGACGCTGTTGGCCTTGAGGTCGCCGAGGATGGCGGCGGTCGTGGGCGAGCCGAGCGTCTGGGCCAGCGCGAGCACGTGGTCCTTGATCTCGTTGTAGACCTGGCGGTGCACCTCCGGGTTGTACTTGTTGTCCCGTACGTACTTGGTGACGTCGACCTCGTACTTGCCGCCGATGCCGCCGGCCTTGTTGACGCGGGCCCAGAACGCCTTCTGGGCGTCGGTGATCGGCACGGCCAGCGCGGCGAAGGGGCCGGAGGTCAGGTCGGAGATCGTGCCGAGGTAGATGCAGCCCTTCTTGGCGTCCACCGCGGTAGGACAGGGTGCGGTGGTGACACCTGGAGCCTGGGCGCCGCCCTTGCTGCCCTCGTCGTCCCCCCGGAAGACGCCGCACGCGGACAGAAGGGCCACTACCGCGATAAATCCCGCTGCATAGCGACTCTTCATGAAAAATCACCTTCTAGTAGGAGAAAGGCCAGGACTTCCAGTAGTTGCGGACCCGAATCCACAGGCCGAACAGCCCCCGTGGCTCGAAGATCAGGAACACCACGATGAGCAGCCCGTACAGCACGGTCTCGACCTGGAACACGTTCGGCGTCAACGTGGTGTCCGCGCTCACGAACGGCACCAGCGCCGGCAGCGCCCTGGTCAGCGGCTGCAGCAGCGAGATGAACAGCGCCCCCGCGACCGACCCCGACACGGTGGCCACCCCGCCGATCAGCACCATCGCGATGAACTGCACCGACAGCAGCAGGCTGAACGACCCGGGCTCGACGTACCCGGAGATCGTGTAGAGCAGGCCCCCGGCGCAGCCCGCGTAGAAGGACGAGATGCCGAAGGCCAGGACCTTGTAGCGGGTGAGCGGCACCCCGATGACCTCGGCCGCGATGTCCCGGTCGCGGATGGCGGCGAAGGCGCGGCCGACGCGCGAGCGGGCCAGGTTGCGGGCCGCCAGGGCGAAGACGACGAGCAGCGCCAGCATGAGCACGTACAGCGACTGCTCCCTGGTGCCGAGCGGCCCGTCCTGGTCGAGGCGCACGCCGAAGAGCTGCGGGACCGCCGCCTCGCGCCCGACCCCCGGCCCGCCGGTGAGGGCCTGCCACTCCTTGAAGACGTGCTCGCCGAGGAACACCAGCCCGAGCGTGACGACGGCCAGATAGAGGCCGCGCAGGCGGGTGGCCAGCGGCGCGACCAGCACCCCGGCCACGGCGGCGACCATTCCGGCCGCGGGCAGCCAGATCCAGATCTCCGCGAGGCCGAAGCCGATGCGCTGGCCGTCCACGGGACCGGACACGGCGGCGGCGGTGTAGGCGCCGATGGCGACGAAGAACGCGTGCCCGAGCGAGACCTGCCCGGCGTAGCCGGTGACGATGTTGAGGCCGATGGCGCCGATGGCCAGCGCGTACGCGCCCGCCAGCACCTCCAGCGACCGGTCCTGCAGCAGCACCGCCAGCCCGAACGCCAGCAGCACCAGCAGCCCCGTCCACACCCGCTTCGCCGGGGTGTCGAGCAGCGCCATGTCCTGGGCGTAGGAGGTGTAGAGCAGCGGCCGCCCGCGCACCCGGCGAGACCGTCCGGTCGGTATGTCAGGAACGGCGGAGCGCGCCGCGGATCGCGTCCCGGTCATACCCGCTCGACCTCCCGGGTCCCGAACAGGCCGTACGGCCTGACCAACAGGACGATCAACATCACCACGTACGGCGACACGACCGCGAAATTCTGCCCCAGCCAGGGCGCGAACTCCCCCTGGTACGACTGGAACAGCGACTCCACGACCCCGACCACCAGCCCGCCCACGACCGCGCCGCCGAGCGAGTCGAGCCCGCCCACGATGATCGCCGGCAGCGCCTTCAACGCGACCACCCAGGTGAGCTGCTCGATCCCCTGCCCGGTCCCGACGAACATGCCGGCCACGGCCGCCAGGAACCCGGCCAGCGCCCACGACAGCGCGAACACGGCCCCCACCGAAACCCCCTGCGCCAGGGCGGTCTCCTGGTCGAACGCCGCCGCCCGCATCGCCAGCCCGTACCTCGTGTAACGGAAGAACGCGAACAGCAGCGCCACCAGCACCGCCGTGACCAACAGCATGGCCA
This sequence comes from Nonomuraea sp. NPDC003201, assembly GCF_053590415.1. Lineage (NCBI taxonomy): Bacteria > Bacillati > Actinomycetota > Actinomycetes > Streptosporangiales > Streptosporangiaceae > Nonomuraea > Nonomuraea sp. NPDC003201. Next base: position 25,442 of record NZ_JBSFTC010000021.1, on the reverse strand, counting down.
GCCAGCGCCGCTGCACGACCAGCGACCCGAGCGACACCTGCGTGAACCCCCACGGGTCCCCGACCTGCCGCACGTCCCGGCCGATGAAGCCGTTCACCACCACCCGCACCACCACGTCGATGCCGAGCGTGATGATCGCCACGACGAACACCGGCCGCCCCACCATGGGCCTGATCGCGACCCGCTCGATCCCGAGCGCCACCAGGGCGATGAGCAGCGCCGACAGCAGGACGGCGGCGTAGAAGCCGGTCACCTCGGCCAGGTAGCTCACCGCGACGGCGCCGGCCAGCATCAGCGCGGGCTGCGCGAAGCTGATCACCCGCGTGGCCTTGTAGATGATCACGAACCCGAGCGCGAGCAGCGCGTACACCGAGCCGTTCCCCAGGCCCCTGATCACGGTCTCGAGCAGCCCCTTCACCGGGCGTACATCCCTTCCACCAGGTCCTCGAACAGCTTGGCGACGGCGGCGCGCTTGACCTTCTGGGTGGCGGTCAGCTCGCCGTCCTCGTGGTCGAGCTCCTTGGGCAGGAACGTGAACCGCCGCACCTGCTCGACCCGGGCGAAGCGGGTGTTCACCTCGTCCACGATCCCCCGGACCAGCTCCCGCGTCTCCGGCTTCTCCGACAGATCCCGATAGGTCGTGTACGGCAGCCCGCGCCGCCGCGCCCACTCCCCCACCGTGTCCGGCTCGATCCCGATGAGCGCCACCAGGTACGGCCGCCGGTCCCCGATCACGATGGCTTCCTTCAGGTACGGCGACGCCTTCAGCGCGTTCTCGATCTCGCTGGGCGCGACGTTCTTGCCGCCGGCCGTGATGATGACGTCCTTCATCCTGTCGGTGATCCGCACGTGCGTGCCCTCGACGAACTCGCCCACGTCCCCGGTGTGCAGCCAGCCGTCCTCGTCCAGCACGTCGGCGGTGGCCCGGGGGTTGCGCCAGTAGCCGGCGAAGTTCCCGGGATGCCGGGTCATGATCTCGCCGGTGGCCTCGTCGATCTTCAGCTCGACGCCGGGGTGCGGCTCGCCGACCGTGCCCAGGCGCACCCTGCCGGGGCGGTTGGCGGTGGCGATGGCGGTGTTCTCGCTCATCCCGTACACCTCGTGCATGGGGATGCCGATCCCCATGTAGAACTTGAGCACGCCGGGCGCGATCGGCGCGGCCCCCGAGGCCGCGTACCTGACCCGCCGCATCCCGAGCCGCTCGCGCAGCGAGCGGTAGCAGAACACCCAGCCCACCCCGTACGCCAGCCGCGTCCCGAACGTGTGCCGGCCGCCCGTGCGCACCAGCGCGTCGCCGATCCGGTCGGCCACCCGCAGCCAGAACCGGGTCACCGCCCGCTTGACCGGCGAGGCCGACTCCAGCCGGATGTCGACCTGGGCCAGGACCTTCTCCCAGATCCGCGGCACCCCGAACAGGATCGTCGGCTGCACCTCCCGCAGGTTGGCCTGCACGGTGTCGCTGGACTCGGCGAAGTTCACCTGCACGCCGGCGGCCGAGTTGAACCACACGGTGAACGCCCGCTCGGCCACGTGGCACAGCGGCAGGTACGACAGCGTCAGGTCGCGTTCGGAGGGCGGCGGGGAGGTGAAGCCGCCGCCCAGGACGAGCGTGCTGACGGCGAACTCCACGTTCCCGATCGTGAGCATGACGCCCTTGGGCGGGCCCGTGGTGCCCGAGGTGTAGATGAGCGTCATCACGTCGCCGGGCTCGGCCTCGGCCATGCGGCGCTCCACGGCGTCGGGGTGCACGGCGCGGTGCTCGGCCCCGAGGGCGAGCAGTTCGGGCCAGGACATCAGGACGCCGTCGTCGTAGCGGCCACGGATGCCGCGCGGCTCCAGGTAGACGATGCGCCGCAGCTCGGGGCACTCGTCGAGGACCTTGAGCGCCTTGTCCACCTGCTCCTGGTCCTCGGCGATGAGGATCTTCGCGCCGGAGTCCGCGAGGAGGTAGGCGACCTCGGCGGGCGGGTTCGTGGGGTAGAGGCCGACGGTGACGCCCCGGACGGCGACCGTGCCGAGATCGCCGTAGAGCCATTCGGGGCGGTTCTCGGAGTGGACGGCGACGCGGTCCCCGGGCTCGACGCCGAGGGCGAGCAGGGCGTGGGCGACGAGCTCCACCTGGGTCCAGTACGCGGCCCAGGTGACCTCCCGCCAGATGCCCAGGTCCTTGTGCCGCATGGCGACCGCGCCGGGGGTGCTGCGGGCACGGTCCCGCACCCTGGTGACGATGCTCATGCAACCCCTCCCAGATACGCCTCGATCACGCGGGGGTCCTGCTGGACCTCGGCCGGGGTGCCGAGCGCGACCGGGCGGCCGAAGTCGAGCACGAGCACCCGGTCGGCCAGGTCCATCACCAGCCCCATGTCGTGGTCCACGAGGACGACCGGGATGCCCAGCTCGTCCCGGATGTCCAGCACGAACCTGGCCATGTCCTCGGTCTCCTCCAGGTTCATGCCGGCCACCGGCTCGTCCAGCAGGAGCAGCCGGGGCTCCATGGCCAGCGCCCGGCCCAGCTCGACCCGCTTCTGGATCCCGTACGGCAGCAGCCGCACGGGATGGCGCCGCCAGGCCTCGAGTTCGAGGAAGTCGATGATCTCCTCGACCTGGGCGCGGGCGGCCAGCTCCGCGCGCCTGGCCCGCCCGTACCAGAGCAGCGCGGCCAGGGCGCCGTAGCGGAAGTGGTGGTGGCGGCCGAGCATGAGGTTGTCCAGGACGGTCAGGTTGTGGAACAGCTCGACGTTCTGGAACGTCCTGGCCAGGCCCATGGCGGCGATCTCGTGCGGCCGTTTCAGCAGCAGGTCCTCGCCCAGGAACGTGACCCGGCCGCGCTGGGGCCGGTAGACCCCCGAGAGCACGTTGAAGATCGAGGTCTTGCCCGCGCCGTTCGGCCCGATGATCGCCAGCAGCTCGGCCTGCCGGACCTCGAACGAGACGCCGTCGACGGCCTTGACGCCGGCGAAGCTCAGGTGCACGTCCTCGAACGTCAGGAGAGCCATCGTTTCCTCCGCTTGTAGTGCTTGACCTCGCGGAAGGACCTGACGGCCCCCAGGTAGAACTCCTTGATGTCCTCGTCGGCGAGCAGTTCGCCGGACGGCTTGTCCATCACGACCTTGCCGGTCTCCATGACGTAGCCGTGGGAGGCGATGGACAGGGCCATCGTGGCGTTCTGCTCGACCAGCAGGACCGTGGTGCCCTGCCGGTTGATCTCGACGATGAGGTCACGCACCTGGGCGACCAGCGACGGCGCCAGGCCCAGGCTGGGCTCGTCCAGCAGCAGGTACTTCGGCCCGGCCATGAGGGCGCGGCCGACGGCCAGCATCTGCTGCTCGCCGCCCGACAGGTAGCCGGACACGCTCCTGCGCCGCTCCCGCAGCAGCGGGAACAGGCCGTAGACGCGGTCCAGGTGGGACTCGGCCGCCGTGTGGCCGCCGACCTTGAGGTTCTCCTCGACGGTCAGCTCGGCGAGGATGCGGCGGCCCTCCATCACCTGGCTGACCCCGCGCCGCACGATCTGGGCGGGTCTGAGGTGGTGGATGGGCTCGCCCTCCAGCGTCACACTGCCCTTGGTGATCTCGCCGTCGTGCACGTCGAGCAGCCCGGACACGGCACGGAGCAAGGTCGTCTTGCCCGCGCCGTTCGCGCCGAGCAGCGCCACGATCGCCCCGGGCGGCACGCTGAGGCTCACGCCGCGCAGCACGAGCATCACGTCGTCGTAGACGACTTCGAGGTTGCGGACCTCCAGCACACCCGACTCCTCGGGATGGTGTGGCCTATGTCACTCCCTGATGAGCACAATGTCCACGCTTGCCCGGCGGCCGACAAGGGGGGCGGGCGAAATTTGATCGTGCTGCTGGTCATAGGATTTCTTCTATGGCAATTTGCGAGCATCTTTCCCAAGCGGACGATCCGGCCCCGAGGACGCCGGAGGGCTGCGAGGAGTGCCTCGCCGTCGGGGGCCGCTGGGTGCACCTGCGGCGCTGTCTGGAGTGCGGTCACATCGGGTGCTGCGACTCCTCGCCGGCCAAGCACGCCACCCAGCACTTCCACGAGACGGCCCACCCGGTGATCCAGTCCTACGAACGCGGTGAGGACTGGCGCTGGTGCTTCGTCGACAGCGCGATGGGCTGAGCGGCGCGGCTCTTCCCGGCTAGCGCTCCAGGATCGCCTCCTCGAAGTCGAGCTGCGCCATCACGTCGCGCATCACCTCATCGTCGAGGCGGCGTTCGTCGCGCAGCCGGACGAAGACCTGCCGCTCGGCCTGGAGCATGTCACGGCGCAGGCGCCGGTAGAGGGCGCTGGGGGTCTCCGCGCCACCCTGCCCCGTGCCGCCGCCCAGCCGTTCCCAGGCGCTCAGCGAGCGGCGCCAGGACTTCTCCCTGAGCTGGTCGATGACCTGCTTCTGGATCTCGTCGGGCTCGCCCTGCTCGGCGATGAGGCGCGTGAGCTCCTCCAGGCCGGCCTCCAGCGCGGCCTGCTGGGCCGCCGCCTCGGCCAGGCGGTCTTCGTACTGCTCCTGCTCGCTCGACACGCGCAGCCGCTTGATCAGCGCCGGGAACGTGGTGCCCTGGATGAGCAGCGTGCCGATCACGGTCGTGAACGTCAGGAACAGCAGCATCGCGCGGTCCCGCGCGGGGATGTCCGGCGGGATGGCGAAGGCCGCCGCCAGCGACACCACGCCGCGCATGCCGGCCCAGCCGAGGATCACCGTCTGCGGGCCGGTGGGCACGTTGCTCCTGCGCAGGAGCTTCATCAGGCGCGTCACCACGAACAGCCACACGAACCGGCTGCCGATCGTCACCGCCAGCACGGCGGCGGCGTAGCCCGCGACCGCCCACGGGTCGTAGCCGGAGATGCCCTGGATGACGGTCGTGAGCTGCAGCCCGATCAGGGCGAACACCACCGCCTCCAGGAAGAAGTCGGTGACCTTCCACACGGCGTCGGACACCAGCCGGGTGCCGAAGCCCTGCAGGTGCATGCGGTTGCCCAGATAGAGGCCGACGATCACGACCGCGATCACGCCCGAGGCATGCACGCTCTCCGCCGCGAGGTAGGTGGCGAACGGGATCAGCAGCATCAGCGTGTTCTCGACCAGGGAGTCGCGCGTGTGCCTGAACAGCCAGGCCATCACGAACGCCACCACCAGCCCGATCGCCACGCCGCCCGCCGCGGCGAGCGCGAAGTCGCCGAGGCCGTGCCACATGTCGAAGGTGCCGCCCAGCGCGGCCCCGACGGCGACCCGGTAGAGCGTCAGCGCCGTGGCGTCGTTGAACAGGCTCTCGCCGACCAGGATCGTCAGCGCCCTGCGCGGCAGGCCCAGCCGGCGGCCGACCGCGACGGCGGCCACGGCGTCGGGCGGCGCGATGATCGCGCCCAGCGCGAACGCCAGCGCGAGCGGAAGCTCGGGCAGCAGCAGGTGGACGACCAGCCCGACGGCGGCGGTGGTGAACAGCACGAGCCCGATCGACAGCAGGGCCACGGCCCGCTTGACGTCACGCAGGCGCAGGTAGGAGCTGTCGAACGCGGCGGAGTAGAGCAGCGGCGGCAGGAAGACGTACAGCACGAGCTCCGGCTGCAGCGGCACGGCCGGCACCAGCGGCGACACCAGCAGGCCGGCGGCCACCAGCAGGAGGGGGGCGGGCCAGCCCTTGCGCCGGGCGACGGCCGCGACGCCGATGGCGCCGCCCGCCACCAGCAGCAGCTGCAGGCCCATGGTCGGGTTCACGGGAGGAGCGTACCTGGCCCCCGGACCCGGCGTGTCACCACTCCCTGCGGTCGCTCCGCTCGTGGTAGTCCGGCTGCTCGCCGGGCCGCAGGCGCTCGCCCGTGGAGAACATGGGGTCCACGACGTACGGGCGGGACAGCGCGTCGGGCTGCTGGTGCTCCTGGCGGCCCATGGACATCAGCGGGTCCACCGGGTTCGGCGCGGGACTCTGCTGGTAGGCGGCGTAGTCGTCGCGGACGGGCTGCGGGGCGGGACGGCGCCGGCCCGCGCCCGGGATGCCGTGCATGGGGGTCCCCAGGCCCGCGGCGGCCGGAGCCTGCTGCTGCGGTGGCGGCGGCGGCGGTTGCTGCTGCTGGTAGGCGTAGGGATCGGCCGGGTAGGGGTCGTTCTGGTACGGGTCGTTCTGATAAAGATCGGGCCGGTGCTGGGGCGGCTGAGGAGGGGCCGGCTGGTGGGGCGCGGCCGCCTGGGAAGGGAAGCCGAGCGGGTCGGTGCTCAGCGGCGCCGGGCGGCGCTGGTCGCCGGGCATCTGGTAGACGGGCTCGTTGTCGATGTACTGGGGACCCATGAAGGGGTCGGCCTGGGCGGCGGGGCCGCCGTACTGCTGCGGCTCGGCGGCGTACTGCGGGCCGCTGTAGGCGTCACCGGTGTACTGCGGACCGCTGAGCGGGTCGCCGCCGTACTGCGGACCGCTGAGGGGATCGCCGGTGTACTGGGGCCCGCTGAAGGGGTCGCCGGTGTACTGCGGGCCGCTGAGCGGGTCGCCGGTGTAGCGCTGCTGCGGGGCCGTCGTCTCCACGTACTGGGGGCCGGTGAAGGGGGCCCGCTCGCCGTAGGCGTCCCTCGGAGCCTCGCCGTAGGCGTCCCTGGGCGCCTCCCCGTACGCCGGGGGCATGGTGTCCCTGGGGGCTGTGGTCTCGCCGTACGAGGCGACCAGCTTGTCCTGGCGGGCCGAAGGGGCGCCCCTGGCCACGAGGACGTCGTTGGGCGACAGGGCGGCCGTGGGCCGTTCCTCGGGCTGGTGCTGCGGCGGCTGCTGGACGGGCGGGGTCGGCCGCTGGTACTGGCCGGTGCCGGGCATGACCTCCGTGCCCGGGTCGTGCGCGGGCACGGCGGGCTGCTCGCCCGTGGCCTCGGCGAAACCCTCGTCGAGAGTGTCGAGCAGGCGCCCGACGTCCTCCATCGGCATGCGGAAGCTCGCGGTGCACATCTCGCCGCGCCACAGGCTCAGGACCAGCGTGCCCTCATGCCACGTGACGCGGAGACACCGCTCCTGACCTCGCGCATCGAAGAACACTTCGCCGAACGACGGCAACGGGACAACTTCCGACATGGCAGACATACTGCTTTAACCAGCCTTTTCCCGTCCACTCAACCCCGGAAAACCCTCTTGAACCGGCCTTCCCATCTACACCGGGAACCCCTTTGATCACTCTGTGTGAAGGCCTTCTCTGACCCGTCGGAGTCCCGACCGCCCAGTGTGCCACGGGCGTCGCCGCGAGGGTCCGGGAACGCCGGGATGCATCTGGCCGATCACACCGCGTTCGGCACGGCGACCCTGGAATGCGGGTAGCGTTTACTGCCGTGCCGGACTCCCATCTCCCGTCTGCGGACGAACTACTCATGGTCGCGGTAAACGCTCTCGGAGGGAGCGAACGGCAGGGCCAGCTGACCATGGTCCAGGCCGTGCAACAGGCCATCGACGGTGAGGAACACCTGGCGGTCCAGGCCGGCACGGGCACCGGGAAGTCGCTGGCGTACCTGGTGCCGTCGATCCGCCACGCGATGGACAGCGACTCGCCCGTCGTGGTCTCCACGGCCACGATCGCGCTGCAGCGCCAGCTCGTCGACCGCGACCTGCCCCGGCTGGCCGAGACGCTGGGCAAGGAGCTGCCGCACGAGCCGACGTTCGCGATCCTGAAGGGCCGCCGCAACTACCTGTGCCGCTACAAGGCGACGGCGGGCTGGCCCGAGGAGGACGAGCAGGACCAGCTCTTCGACCCCCGCGAGGTGAGCGCGACCGGCCGCATGGTGCAGCGCATCCAGGAGTGGGCCGACGAGACCGAGACCGGCGACCGCGACGAGCTCGTGCCCGGGGTGAGCGAGCAGGCGTGGCGGCAGTTCTCCGTGAGCGCGCAGGAGTGCCTCGGTGCCAGCCGCTGCCCGAGCGGGGCCGAGTGCTTCGCCGAGATGGCCAGGGCGCGGGCGGGCGAGGTGGACGTCGTGGTGACCAACCACGCGCTGCTGGCCATCGACGCCATGGGCGACCTGCCGGTGCTGCCCGAACACGAGGTCGTGGTCGTTGACGAGGCCCACGAGCTGGTCGACCGGGTGACCTCGGTGGTGACCGGCGAGCTGTCGGAGCTGACCGTGGCGCTGGCGGTGCGGCGGGTGGGCAGGCTGATCGAGCAGGCGATCGCCGACCAGCTCATGGAGGCGGGCGAAGACCTCAAGGCGCTGCTGGCCGCCGCGCCGCCCGGGCGCATCGACGAGCTGCCGCAGGTGCTCGGCCTGACGCTGGCGCTGGTGCGCGACTCGGCCGCGCGCTGCGTCACGGCCATGGGGCCGCGCGGCGCCGACAAGGACGACCCCGACAAGGCGGGGCAGCGCAAGGCCGCGTTCTCGGTGCTGGACGAGGTGCACGACACGGCGGTGCGCATGCTGGAGGCGTACGGCCACGCCTCGGAGTCCGACCGCGCCGAGGTGGTCTGGCTCGACGGGGGCACCGACCGGCGCCCGCCCACGCTGCGGGTCGCGCCGCTGACGGTGAGCGGCATGCTGCGCGACAAGCTGTTCGGCGAGCGCACCGTGATCCTCACCTCCGCCACCCTGGCCCTGGGCGGCACGTTCGACGCGCTGGCCGCGCAGTGGGGGCTCGGCGACGGCAAGGGCTGGCAGGGCATCGACGTCGGCTCGCCGTTCGACCACCCCCGCGCGGGCATCCTGTACGTCGCCAAGCACCTCCCCCAGCCCGGCCGCGACGGGCTGCCGCAGCAGTACCTGGACGAGATCGTCGAGCTGATCGAGGCGGCCGGGGGGCGCACGCTGGGCCTGTTCTCCTCGATGCGCGCCGCCAAGGCCGCCACGGAGGCGCTGCGCGAGCGGCTGGACGTGCCGCTGCTGTGCCAGGGGGACGACTCGACGATGCTGCTGGTCAAGCAGTTCGCCGAGGACGAGCCCACGTGCCTGTTCGGCACGCTGTCGCTGTGGCAGGGCGTGGACGTGCCGGGGCCCTCGCTGCGGCTGGTCATCATCGACCGGGTGCCGTTCCCGCGCCCGGACGACCCGCTGACGTCGGCCCGGCAGCGCCACGTGGCGGCCAGGGGCGGCAACGGCTTCATGGCGGTCGCGGCCAACCACGCCGCCCTCCTCCTCGCCCAGGGCGCCGGCCGCCTCCTGCGCGCCCAGGACGACAAGGGCGTCATCGCCGTCCTGGACCCGCGGCTGGCCACGGCCCGCTACAGCGGCTTCCTGCTGGGCTCCCTGCCCCCGTTCTGGCGCACCACCGACCCGGCCATCCCCCGCGCGGCGCTGAAGCGCCTCGCGTCCGAATCCCCCACCTGACCTGCCCCGCCCGCCTGAACGCGGGCGGCGGGAACGGGGGAAGCCCGGAGCCGGTCCGGCTTTTCGGCACCCAGCCGGTCAAACGTGCGCACCGTGACGGCGCTCAGCCGGTGAAGGGTCAGCGGCCGTTTCCTGGAAGGCCCTGCTCATGGTCGCGCTCGCACGAGGCTCCGCTGGTCACGCAAGCTGCCGCTCTCCGCCCCAGGCTCGCCGCTCCGTCAGCCAAAGTGCGGCGGGTGGCCTGCCCGTGCCCAGCCGTAAAAAGAAAACTAGAAAGCAGTAAGGTCAGGACGCTTGGGAGAGAGCCCGTCGCCGGAGGAGACGCCGCGCAGGCGGCGGGACATCCAGGGGACGAGGTGCTCGCGGATCCATTGGGCGTCCTCGCGCCGCCGCGCCCGGGGGTCGACCGTGCGGGACGGCCAGTCCTTGCGCCAGTCCTCGAACGGCACCCCCAGCACGTCGAGCACCCGCGCCGCCACCAGCCGGTGCCCGTCCTCGTTCATGTGCAGCCGGTCCGCGCTCCACGCCCGCCAGTCGCGCAGCCCCTGCATCGACCACTGATCCACCAGCCGGCACCCGTAGAGGTCGGCGATGGAGCGCACGTGCAGGTAGAAGACCGCGAAGCGGCCGCGCAGGCGCCGCATCAGCGGCGTGTCGCGCGGGTCCACCCCCGTGAACAGCAGCACGTCCGAGCCCCCGGCCCGCAGCTCGCGCACGGCGCGGGCGAGCTTCTTGGCCATCACGTCGGGGTCGGTGCCCGGCCTGAGCAGGTCGTTGCCCCCGGCGCAGAGGCTGACCAGGTCGGGGGCCATCTCGACGGCCACCGGCACCTGCTCGGCGACGATCTGGTCGAGCAGCTTCCCGCGCACGGCCAGGTTGGCGTAGCGGAAGCCGGGTTCGTCGGCGGCGAGCCGTTCGGCCACCCGGTCGGCCCAGCCACGGTAGTGACCGTTCTGGCCGGGGTCGTTCAGTCCTTCCGTGAAGCTGTCGCCGAGGGCGACGAAGGACTTGTAGTGCCTCATGAGGTGGTGTTCATCTCCGCGATAGCGTGCAGCGCAAGGACGTATGACTGTAGTCCGAAGCCCGCGATGGTGCCCGTCGCCACCCCGGCCACGACGGAGTTGTGGCGAAACTCTTCCCTGGTGGCCGGGTTGGAGATGTGAACCTCGACGAGCGGTGCCGTACGCATGGCGATCGCGTCGCGCAGGGCGTAGGAGTAGTGGGTGAAGGCGGCCGGGTTGAGCACGACCGGGATGCGGCCGTCGGCGGCCTCGTGGATCCAGCCGATCAGCTCGGCCTCGTCGTTGGTCTGGCGCACCTCGACGTGCTCGCCGAGCTTCCTGCCGGTGTCGCGGCAGAGCGTGGCGAGGTCCTCGAACGTCTCGGCCCCGTAGATGTCGGGCTCGCGGGTGCCGAGCCTGCCCAGGTTGGGCCCGTTGAGCACGAGGATCATGCGGAGATCTCCTTGTAGGCGGCTTCGAGCAGCTCTTCCGAGGGGCCTTCGAGCCGGCCCGGCTCGGCCAGGCCGTCGAGCACGACGAACCGCTGCTTGGCGCCGCGGTTCTTCTTGTCCAGCCGCATGTGGTCGCGCAGGGACTTCCAGGCGTCGGCGCGGTAGGCGGTGGGCAGGCCGACGCTCGTGAGGATGGATCTGGTGCGTTCGACCAGGTCGGCGCGGCCGGCGAGCTTCGACAGCTCGGCGGCGTAGACCATGCCGATGGCGACGGCCTCGCCGTGGCGGATGGCGTAGTGCTCCTCGCGTTCGATGGCGTGGGCGAGGGTGTGGCCGTAGTTGAGGATCTCGCGCAGGCCGGCCTCGCGCAGGTCGGCGCCCACGACGTCGGCCTTGACCTGGATCTTGCGCTCGATCAGCTCGCGGGTGTGGGGGCCGTCGGGCCTCGTGGCGGCCTCCGGGTCGGCCTCGACCAGCCTGAGGATCTCCGGGTCGGCGATGAACCCGCCCTTGATGATCTCGGCCAGGCCGGCCACGTAGTCGCGCCTCGGCATGCTCGCCAGCGTGGACAGCTCGCACAGCACCCCGGCGGGCGGCAGGAACGTGCCCACGAGGTTCTTGCCCTCGGGCGTGTCGATGCCGTTCTTGCCGCCGACGGCCGCGTCGACCATGGCGAGCAGCGTCGTGGGCACGAGCACGACCTGTACGCCGCGCAGCCACGTGCCCGCCACAAACCCGGCCAGGTCGGTCGTCGCGCCCCCGCCCACGCCCACCACGGCGTCGGAACGGGTCACGCCGCTGCGGCCGAGCGCCGACCAGAGCCCGGCGGCCACCTCCACGGTCTTGGCCGCCTCGCCGTCGGGCACGGGCAGCTCGACGACCTCGTAGCCGGCCTCGCGCAGCACCTCGCCGACCGGGCCCGAGATCTCCGGCAGGGTCTCCGGGTGGATGACGGCGACCGTGCGCACGCCGGGCTTGAGCAGCGTGGTCAGCTCGGCCAGCACCCCGGTGCCGACCACCACGTCGTACGGGCTGTCACCGCGTACGTTGATCCTCGTGGCACTCATGCGGGCAGCCCCTTGATGATCTCGTCGGCGAGCTCCTCAGGCTCCCGCTTGTCCGTGACCACGGTCGCCACCGCCAGCCGCTCGTAGACCGGCCGCCGCTCCTCCATCAGCTTCTTCAGCTGGCTGCGCGGGTTGAGCACGAGCAGCGGCCGGGCCGAGGCGAGCCCCACCCGCTGGACCGCGTCCGCCAGCCCCACCTGCAGGTAGACGACGTGGTGGCCCGCCAGCAGCGCCTGCGTCTCCTCGTTGAGCACGGCACCGCCGCCGAGCGACAGGATCCCGTCGTGCTCGGCCAGGGCGCGGCGCACGGCCTCGTGCTCCAGCTCGCGGAAGCGAGCCTCGCCGTCCTCGACGAAGATGTCGGAGACGGGCTTGCCGGCGACGGCCTCCACGTCGGCGTCGGTGTCGCGGAAGCCGACGCCGAGCCGCTCGGCGAGCAACTGCCCGAGCGTCGTCTTACCGGACCCGGGGGGACCGATCAATACAACCCTGCTCATTTGATCACCATTGAAGACAGGTAGCCGGACAGGTTGCGGGCGACCTCCTCGACGGAGTCGCCACCGAACTTCTCGAGGGCCGCGTCGGCCAGCACCAGCGCGACCATGGCCTCGGCCACGATGCCGGCGGCCGGCACGGCGCACACGTCGGAGCGCTCGTGGTGAGCCTTGGCCGCCTCACCGGTCTTGACGTCGATCGTGGCCAGCGCCCTGGGGACGGTGGAGATCGGCTTCATGGCGGCGCTGACACGCAGGATCTCGCCGTTCGTCATGCCGCCCTCGACGCCGCCCGCGCGGTTGGTGATGCGGCGCACGCCGTCTTCGGCGGTGTATTCGATCTCGTCGTGGGCCTGGGAGCCGGGCCTGCGCGCGGTCTCGAAGCCGTCACCGACCGCCACGCCCTTGATCGCCTGGATGCCCATGAGCGCGCCCGCGAGCCTGGAGTCGAGCCTGCGGTCCCAGTGGGTGTAGCTGCCCAGGCCGGGCGGCAGGCCGTACGCGAGGACCTCGACGACGCCGCCGAGCGTGTCGCCGTCCTTGTGGGCCTTGTCGATCACGGCGATCATGGCCGCGCTGCCCTCGGCGTCGGAGCAGCGCACCGGGTCCTCGTCGATCCTGGCCAGCTCGCCGGGGCCGGGCAGGGTTTCCGCCGGGCTCTTCGCGCCGCCGATCTCGGTGACGTGGCTGACGATGTCGACGCCCAGCGCCTGCTTGAGGAAGCGCCTGGCGACCTCGCCGAGCGCGACGCGGGCGGCCGTCTCGCGGGCGCTGGCCCGGTCGAGCACCTGCCTGGCGTCGTCGAACCCGTACTTCTGCATGCCCGCGAGGTCGGCGTGGCCGGGACGCGGCCGGGACCGGGGCGCGTTGCGCGCGAGGCCCTCCAGCTCGGCCGGGTCGACCGGGTCGGCCGCCATGACCTTCTCCCACTTGGGCCACTCGGTGTTTCCGATCCGGATCGCGACCGGGCTCCCCATCGTGCGGCCGTGGCGGACGCCGCCCACGATCGTCACCTGGTCCTGCTCGAACTTCATCCGGGCACCCCGGCCATAACCGAGCCTGCGGCGGCGCAGGGCCTCGTCGATGGCGGCCGTGGTCACCTCCACCCCGGCCGGCAGGCCTTCGAGGATGGCGACGAGTTCGGGGCCGTGGGACTCTCCGGCGGTCAACCAGCGCAACATGCGTACAAGTCTTCCATGTGCTGCCTAGTGAGATGTCCCGCGTTCACCAGCCGAGACAGAGTGTCGTGAACGCGCCCAGCAGCATGAACGGCCCGAACGGGAACTGGGTGTGCCTCGTCCCGCGCCTGGACAGCAGGAGCGCCAGGCCGTAGAGGGCGCCGAGCAGCTGGCCGCCGAAGGCCGCGACGATCCACGCCTGCCAGCTCAGCGCCGCGGCGGCCATCCCGATGAGCCCGGCCAGCTTGACGTCCCCCAGCCCCATCGCCTCCGGCCTGATGAACCAGAGCAGCCCGTACAGGGCCGTCAGCGCCACCCCGCCGGCCAGCGCCCTGGGCAGCTCTCCCGTCGGCGCCAGGGCCAGGGCCATGATCGGGTACGCCGGGAGCGTGATCGCGTCGGGCAGCAGGCTGGTACGCCAGTCGACGACCGCCAGCGCGGTGCCGATGAGGGCGAAAGGCACGTACGGCAGCCCGAACCGCCAGGCGACCAGCGCGGCCACGGCGGCGGTCACCAGCTCGACGCCCGGGCCGGGTCGCTGGATCACCGCGCCCAGGTCGTAGTGGACCGGGCCCTCGTCGTAGGAGTCGGCCAGCCCGCGGATGTGGCGTCCGCAGATCAGCCCGGCGAGCGCCATGAGTGCGACCACGAGCCGACCTTAATGCGCCGCCCCGCCCACGCGGGGCCGTATCCATCCACCTGCTACGGCTTTGCCGCATGCCCATCAACCCTCCGCAGGCGGACGACACGCGCCCGGCCATCGGCCCTCAGCGGGCGGACGACCCGTGCCCGGCACGGCAGACGCCATCGGCCCGCCTCGGCCGGACTGACCCCACGCCCGGCACGGCTCCGCCGATCGGCGGTCGGCCCCGCGGGGCGTACGTCATCAGCCCTTTCTGGAGAACCACCGGCGGCGCCGGACGGGCTCCACCTTGGCGACGGCCACACCGTCGAGCCGATCGACCGTCCCCGACTCGACGGCCGCCAGCGCCTCCAGCACCGCCCCCTCGATCACGAACTGCACCGGCCCCGCCACGTCCACCACGACCGCCGCCGCCTTCTCCTGCACCGCAGCCCGGCACACCTGCAACGCCGTGGCCTGGATCGGCCGGGCGTCGGGCCGCCATCGGGCCAGCGCCTGGCTGCCGGTGAACGCGAGCACCGCCTCCCTGCCGTCCGCCCCGACGAGCTTGGGCAGCGCCATCTCGCTCTCCTTCTCCTGCCGCAGCCCGTGCGCGCCGACCTCGCTCTCGGTCAGCAGCGCCACGACGGGCACCAGCAGCCTGGCCCCGCTGAGGGCGTTCAGCACGTCGGCGGCGTCGGCGGTGCCCGCCTGATAGGAGGCCAGGGCGGCGGCCACGGCGGGCGCGGCGCCGCCGTCGTCGTCGGGATCGAGAGGTCGCGGGATGCTCGGCACAGCCCCCGAGACTACCCGCGCCCGCCCCTGCCCCCGCAGCCTGCCCCGGAGCGTAGCGGGAGGTCGAACGAGGCGTTCACGACCCGTCGCCTTCGGCCGGGCCCGGGCGGTTCAGCCAGCCGGGCACCTGCTGCCTGCGCGCCCGGTACGCCCGCGCGACGGCGTCACGCGCCTGTTCCGCGCCGTCCGGGGTGATCCGGTAGTAGCGGCGGCGCGGACGGCCCTCCGCGACGTGCGTCTCCGGTTCCTCCCACCGGCTCTCCACCCAGCCGATGTGCTCCAGTCTGGCCAGGATCGGGTAGACCGTCCCGCTCGGCAGCTCCGTCAGCGCGCAAACCTCAAGCCCGGAGCACTCGGTCCCGGGGCCGCGAAGAAGAGCTCGGAGGACCGCCTGGGTCGGCATGGTCATCCGCATGCTTCCCTCCATACCTCGTACCCGGCCGGTGAACGCGGTTTCGGCCGTACCGCCCCCTTGGCGTACCGCCCCCTTGGCGTACCGCCACACGGCAGACTGGCGTCACATGCAGAACAGGCGCCACACGCAAAGCGGTGATCCGATTATTGAGCCGCTTGCAATGGATTATCGGGGCCGGCGCCGTCCTGATCGCACTGCTCATCGTGGCGAGCAACCTGAGGGGGCCGGCGCTCTGGGTGGCGATCACTGCCGGGATCGCGGCAATACCTGTCATAATCCCGTTCTTCCGCCCCGAGGGCGGCATGTCGGCGGCGCGCACCAAGCTCGTCGAGTCATTTCCGCAGCAGCCCGCGTCCCTTCCCACCGTGACATTGGGCGAGGCCACCACCCGGCTGGCCACCGGAAGTGAACACTCGAGGCGGAGCGCGCTCGCGACCCAGGCACGTGTACGAGGCCAAGGTGGACCGGTGGCCCGGTGGACCGAGGAATGGCTCGCGCTCACCGCCCTCCCCTGGCCCTGAGCGCGAGCTCCCGCCCCTGCCCTGAGCCCGGGTCCCCCCGGCCCTGCCCCGACCCCCAGGCCCCTGGGCGTCTATCCCAGGTCGGCGATGGCCGCCACCGGGCCGCCGCCCGAGGGACCCTGGTGCACGGCCGCCACCGAGACGAACACCGCCGGGTCGCCCGTGACCGAGGCCGCCACCCCGCCCACCGTCGCCTTGATCTGCCGGTGCCAGTGCACGTCCGAATCGTCCAGCATGATGTTGCGCCGTCCGCGAACCCGGCCCGACGGGTCGGCCTCGCACTTCATGAACACGTTCACCAGCCGCCCCCCGAGGTCCGACGGGTGCGGGCGCTCCGGCAGCGACAGCCCCGAGTCCCTGATGGCCTCCCAGATGCCGTCGGCGTCCAGGGCGTCCTTCATGACGCTGTGGCCGACGCGGTATCGGCCGCCGATCCCGCGTACGTTCCCCACCAGCACGATCTGCGCCCGGTCCAGCTCCACCCCGGACGAGCACGAGGCCACGGACGAGTACAGCGACAGGTCCTTGTGGATCTGGTCGGCGCTCGGCATGTCGATCTCGCCGAGGGCGACGGCGATGCCGAGGGCGGTGGTCGAGTTGGACAGGTCCATGGAGGGGCCGGTCTCCTCGATGGCGGTGTCCTGGCCGCGGCTCTTGGCGTCGGTGATGGTGGCCAGGGTGAGCAGCGGCGTCTTGGTCTGTACGTAGTGGACGTCGCGCGGGTCGTCGATGCCGGCGATCTTCATGGCCTCGCGTACGCCCGCCGCGACCTTCTCCACCATGGCGGGCCTGCCGATGTCCTCGGGCAGGATCACCTCGCTCATCGCCACGCCCACCGACAGCCGCGGCTCGTCGGACGGGGGCGCGTCGGCCGTGGTGGCGAAGATGGTGGCGTGCGGGCTGAGCACGCCGTCCGTGCCGCCCGACCACACCAGCGGCACGCTCTCCGGCGCCGGATGCCCGTGCTCCGCCAGCACCTCGCGGAAGGCCCGGTCGGCCAGGATGCGCGTGTAGTCGTTCACGCCGCCGTTGCCCTCGGTCTTGCCGACGACGGCGAGCACCCGGCGCGCCTCGATCACCCCGTCGGCGATGAGCCGGGCGAGACCGGAGGCGTCGGTGACGCTCTCGATCGGCACCTTGCGTACTTCAATCGGGTCCGGCATATGACGCCCCTTCTCCGTTACCGGTCCTCCCCGCCCTCGCGACGCTATCCGAGCCGGTCAGCGGGGTTCATGGTCAATGTCTGCCCATGAAGCCCGCCGACGATGTCAAGGTGCGCTCAGCGCCACAGGCCGGGGGGCACGCCGGACGCCGGGCGGTATGGTCGCCGGTGTGATTCGCGAAGCACACGTCAACGGGATCAAGCTCGTGTACCGGGAGGAAGGCGACCCCACCGCTCCCCCGCTCCTGCTCATCCACGGCCGGACCGCCAACCACAACGACTGGAACGGCATCACCCAGCACTTCGCGGCGCGCTACCACGTCATCGCCCCCGACCTGCGCGGGCACGGGGTCAGCGACTACCAGGGCCCGTACGAGGTGCCGGAGATGGCCGAGGACGTCGTCGCGCTGCTCGACCACCTGGGCATCGGGCGCGCCACGCTGGTCGGGCACTCGCTCGGAGGCGTGGTGGTGTACCACGCGGCCATGAACCACCCGGACCGGGTCGAGCGGCTCGTGCTCGAGGACGCGCCGCCGCCGCTCCCCTTCAAGAACCGTCCGCCGATCGTCGAGGACGATTCGACCGGGTTCGACTGGCGCATGATGCACGACACGGAACGGCAGCTGACCGGCCCCGATCCCGCCTGGCTGGAGGGGCTCGGCACGATCACGGCGCCGACGCTGGTGTTGAGCGGCGGGGAGCGGAGCCCCGTCGGCGCCGGGGAGGTGGCGGCGCGGATCCCGGGGGCGCGGCTGGTCACGATCGACGTCGGGCACCTGATCCACACCACGGCCCGCAGCCGGTTCCTGCAGGCGGTGGACACCTTTCTGGACGGCTGACGGGCCGCAGCTCATCACGCCGTAACCCCGGTGTCACGTATGCACGGCAGGGTAGGGGCGTGGTTGACATGCACGTACATCAGCGTCTGGGCAGACTGAGGCTGATGGCCCCCACGATCGGCCAGTGCGCGATCGGAGCCGCGATCGCCTGGCTCGTGGCCAAGAATCTGCTGGGCCACAGCCGCCCGTTCTTCGCGCCCATCGCCGTCGTGGTCTGCATCGGCGTGGCGCTGGGCCAGCGGCTGCGGCGGGTGGTTGAGCTGGTCGTCGGGGTCACCCTCGGCGTCGGCGTCGGCGACCTGCTGGTGTCGCGGATCGGTTTGGGCGCCTGGCAGATCGCGCTGGTGGTGGCGCTGGCCATGGCCGTGGCGGTGCTGCTCGACAGCGGTTCGCTGATCGTCCTCCAGGCGGGCTCCTCGGCCGTGCTCGTCGCCACGCTCCTGCCGCCGAGCGGCAGCGGCGGGTTCGACAGGATGGTCGACGCCCTGGTCGGCGGGCTCATGGGGCTCGCGGCCGTCGCCCTGCTGCCCACCAGCCCGGCGGCGCTGGCGAGGAGGCACGCGAAGGGGACGTTCGGCGCGCTGGCCGACGCGTTGCGGCAGATCGCCGAGGCCATCGAGAACCGCGACGCGCGCGTGGCCGCCGACGCGCTGGAGGAGGCGCGCGGCAGCCACAAGAACGTGGAGGAGTTCAGGCAGGCGCTGGAGACGAGCAAGGAGATCGCCACCATCTCGCCGCTCCACCGCCACCGCCGCCCCTTCCTGGACGGGTACGAGCAAGCGGCCGTGCCACTCGATCACGCGCTCAGAAACGCCAGGGTGCTGGCCAGGCGGGCCATCGTGGCACTCGACGGCCCCGGCGCCCTCCCGCCCCGGCTGCCGGACGAGCTGCGCGACCTGGCCGACGCGACACTCATGCTGCGGGACGACCTCGCCGCCGGTCGCTCGCCGGAAAGGGCGCGCCGGGCGATCCTGTCGGTGGCCTCGCGGCAGGGCGCGGAGCGGTGGGGCTTCTCGGCGGACGTGATGACCGCCCAGCTCAGGTCCATCATCGTGGACCTCCTCCAGGCGACCGGCATCGATCGGGACGAGGCGGTCGCGACCCTGCCGCCGCTGGACGTCCACCCCGACGAGCCATCAACCGACTCGCCCGACCCCGGCGCGGAGAGCGATCCCCCAAGCTCCGAAAAATCCCCACAACGCCCGACGAAAAGGACGTAGCTGGGGCAAACGTGACCTCAATGTCATATAGATCCGCCTTAAGGTAGAGGGGTGCGAACCAGGCTCAGCGATCATGTGAAGGAACGACTGGGCACGTTCGGCCTCATGGCCCCCTCCATCGCGCAGTGCGCGGTGGGCGCCGCACTGGCCTGGATCATCGCCATGGAGCTGCTCGGCCACCCCCGCCCGTTCTTCGCGCCGATCTCGGTGCTGATCTGCGTGGGCGTCGGGCTGGGGCAGCGGCTGCGCAGGGTGGCCGAGCTGGTGATCGGCGTCAGCCTCGGGGTGGGCGTCGGCGACCTGCTGGTGTCCTGGATCGGCTCGGGCGCCTGGCAGATCGCGCTCGTGGTGGCGCTGGCGATGGCCGTCGCGGTGCTGCTGAACAGCGGGGCGCTGTTCGTCGCGCAGGCCGGGTCGTCGGCCGTGCTGGTGGCCACCCTGGTGCCCGGCGACGGGGCCGGCGGGCTGGACCGGATGGCCGACGCGCTCACCGGGGGCATCGTCGGGGTCATGGCGGTCGCGCTGCTGCCCGCCAGCCCGTTCACGATCGCGGCCAAGCACCTGTCCGGGGTGCTCGACGCGCTGTCCACGGTGCTGGAACGAGCGGCGGAGGCGATCGAGAAGCGGGACGTGGAGCTGGCGGCGGAGGCGCTGGAGGAGGCGCGGAACACGCAGGAGGCGGTGGCGGAGTTCGAGCACGCGCTGGAGACCGCCAAGGAGATCACGATGCTCTCGCCGCTGCACTGGCACCGGAAGGCCAGGCTGGCGCGCTACGAGACGGCCGCCGTGCCGGTGGATCTGGCGCTGCGGAACGCCCGGGTGCTGAGCAGGCGCACCCTCGCCTCGCTCGGGGAGGCCAGCCCGCCGCCCACCTCCCTGGCCGAGGCCCTGCGCGAGGTCTCGGAGGCGGCGCTGCTGCTGCAACTGGAGCTCGGGGCCGGCCGGGAGCCGACGCTGGCGCGCCAGGCGCTGCTGGCGGTGGCGGCCCGGGAACGGCCCGACGGGCTCGGCTTCTCGGCGCACGTGATCATCGCGCAGCTGCGTTCGGTGGTCGTGGACCTGCTGCAGGCGACCGGGATGGAGCACGAGGCGGCCACGGACACGCTCACCCCGTTGGACGAGCCCCACGACGAGACCAGCCGCCGCTGACCCGGGGCGGGCCGTCGGTCAGGGCCGGGTCGTGAACGTGCGCAGGACGTCGGCGATCTCATCGACCTCGGTGAGCTTGCCGGCCGCGACGGCGACGACGAAGTCATAGGCATCGTCGTCGGCCGGATCGAGCTCGATCCCGTTCTTCGCGAGAAAGACATACATCGTCAGCCAACCCGCTCGTTTGCTGCCATCCACGAGAGGGCGGTTGGTGACGATCGAATGGAGCAGGGCCGCGGCTTTCACGAACGGATCGGGATAGGCGTCCTGGCCGAACAGGGAAGTCGCCGGCCGGAGCAGCGCCGCCTCCAGAAGCCCGAGGTCACGCACCTGGATGGCGCCGCCCACGGCAGCGCGGGCAATGCGCAGCCCCTGCTCGAGGGTGACGTAACGGGTCACTCCCCCAGCCTCCGCAACAGATCGGCGAAGCGCCGGGCGCCCTTCTCCGCGAGCGCGTCGGTGAGCTCGTCGTCGGAGACGTGCTCGAGGTAATAGTCGATCGCGCGCAGAGCCACCTGCTGCATGCTGCGCCCCTCGAACTCGGCGCGCTCGCGGAGGGCCTCGGTCTGCTCGTCGGTCAGGCGAAGGGTCATAGCCATGCCCTCATCGTAGGTCGAGGGCGGTATCACAGCGATACCACGACAGTCAGTTTACCATTCGCTACTCTCCGTTTGACTTGAACGCGGGAGGCTCAGCGGGGGACGAGGTGGAAGAACGAGCCGTCCATGGGGCCGAGGTCGTGGTGGGAGATCTCGTCCAGCCGGGCCGCCGCCTCCTCCGGGAGGTCGAGGTCGAACGCCGCCAGGTTCTCCCGCAGCTGCTCCACCGATCGCGGGCCGATCAGCACCGAGGTCACCCCGGGCCGCCGCGCCACCCAGGCCAGGGCCACCGCCGCCGGTGCGGCGCCGAGTTCGGCCGCGACCTTGACGAGTTCGTCGGCGATGTCCAGATTGCGGTCGTTGAGCAGCGAGCGGGCCCAACGGTTCGCGCCGGGGAGGGAGTGGCCGAGCAGCCTGCCCATGCGGCTGTCGGGGTCGGGGGCCTCGCCGTGCCGGTAGCGGCCGGTCAGCACGCCGCCGCCGAGCGTCCCGTACACGACGGCGCCGATCCCGTGCCGCTCGCACGCCGGCAGGATCTCCGCCTCGATCACCCGCTGGATGAGCGAGTACTGCGGCTGCAGGCTCACGAACGGCGTGCCACCCACGCGGGCGGCGGCCCACTGCGACTCGACGAGCTGGGTCGCGGTGAAGTTGGAGCAGCCGAGGTAGCGGACCTTGCCCGCCCTGACGAACCCGTCCAGCGTGGCCATCGTCTCCTCGATCGGCGTCGCCGGGTCCCACTGGTGGCACTGGTAGAGGTCCACATAGTCGGTGCCGAGCCGGCGCAGGCTGGCGTCGAGGGCTCTGGTGAGGTGGCGCCGCGACAGGCCGCGCCCCT
The DNA here is from genome assembly GCF_053590415.1 of Nonomuraea sp. NPDC003201. Taxonomy (NCBI): domain Bacteria; kingdom Bacillati; phylum Actinomycetota; class Actinomycetes; order Streptosporangiales; family Streptosporangiaceae; genus Nonomuraea; species Nonomuraea sp. NPDC003201. Next base: position 3,804 of record NZ_JBSFTC010000021.1, on the reverse strand, counting down.
CCGTACCCACCGGCATGGCGCCCTTGGTGGCCAGCACGACCCACTCGCGCCTGCCCTTCAGCGCGCGGCCGACGATCTCCTCGGTCTCGCCTCGGTGGTACAGGTCGGCGGTGTCGATGAAGTTGCCGCCCGCGTCGAGGAACGCGTCGATGATCCGGCCCGCCTCGGTCTCGTCGCTGGCGGCCAGGCCGTACTCGGTGCCGAAGTTCATGGTGCCCAGGCAGGCCCTGGAGACGCGCAGGCCGGAACGGCCGAGATTCAGGTAGTCCAAGGGAATCCCCCTAGAATCGGAATGGTTGTTCCGGATGTTGACCATACGGAACAACGGTTCCGGTTGTCAACGAGGGAGGGGCTCTCTGTGATGCGTGCGGACGCGCGACGCAATCGCGCCCGGGTGCTGGAGGCCGCCGAAGTGGTGCTGGCCAGGGACGGGCTGTCCGCGTCGATGCGCGAGATCGCCTCGCTGGCCGGGGTGGGGGTGGGGACGATCTACCGCCAGTTCCCCACCAAGGAGGACCTCTACCAGGCGATCGTCGTCGACCGGATGGCGCGGCTGGCCGCGCTGGCCGACGAGCTGGCCACGGCCCCGGACGCCGGGGAGGCGTTCTTCGAGTACTTCACGATGATCGTGGAGGATTCGACCGTCAAGAAGGTGCTCGTGGACGCCCTGGCGGCGGCGGGGATCGACGCCAAGGCCGGGATGCCGGACATCCGGGGGGCCATCGAGACGCTGCTGGTGCGGGCGCAGGGCGCCGGGGCGGTGCGGGGGGATGTGGGGATGGCGGAGTTGCTGGCGTTGTTGAGCGCCACGTGTCTGGCCGCGCAGCACAACGGGTGGGACGAGGGCCTGCGGACGAGGACCCTCGCCATCGTCTTCGACGGCCTCCGCCCCTCGCCACCGACCCGATGACTCCCGTTAGATGGAGAGGCGTTTGAGGCGGGTCACGGCCTCGTCGATGACCTCGTCCTTCTTGCAGAACGCGAACCGGACGAAGTGCCGCCCCCGATCGGCGTGGTCGTAGAAGACCTGGGTCGGGATGGCCACCACGCCGGCCAGGTCCGGGAGGCGGCGGGTGAGTTCGAGGCCGTCGGTGAAGCCCAGGGGGCGGATGTCGGTCTGGACGAAGTACGTGCCGGAGGGCCGCAGGACGGAGAAGCCGGCGGCCGCGAGGCCCTCCATGAGGCGGTCGCGCTTGTCCTGGAGACCGGCGCGCAGCGCGGACACCCACTCGAGCTCGTGCCGCAGCCCGTACGCCACCGCCATCTGCCACGGCGCGCTCGACGTGAACGTGAGGAACTGCTTGACCGTCTGCACCGCCGTGACCAGGGCGGGAGGGGCGCAGATCCAGCCGGTCTTCCAGCCGGTGACCGAGAACGTCTTGCCCGCGGACGAGATCATCACCGTGCGCTCGCGCATGCCGGGCAGCGTGGCCAGCGGGATGTGCTCGACCCCGTCGAACGTCAGGTGCTCGTACACCTCGTCGGTCACCGCGATCAGCCCGCGCTCCTGGCAGAGCTCGGCGATGACCTCGAGCTCGGCGCGGGTGAAGACGGTGCCGGTGGGGTTGTGCGGCGAGTTGACGAGGATGACGCGGGTGCGCGGGGTGACGGCGGCGCGCAGCTCGTCGGGGTCGAACGTGAAGCGCCCGTCCACCGGGCGCATCGTGACGGCGACCAGGCGGGCCTGGGCGAGCGCGATCGAGGCCGCGTACGAGTCGTAGTACGGCTCGAAGGCGATCACCTCGTCCCCCGGCTCGCAGAGCGCGAGCACCGCCGACGCGACGGCCTCGGTGGCCCCCACCGTGACCAGGATCTCGCCCGCCGGATCGTAGGAGAGGTCGTAGTGGGCGGAGCGGTGTTCCGAGATCGCCCGGCGCAGCTCCAGGACCCCAGGACCCGGCGGGTACTGGTTGGCGCCCGAGGTGATCGCCTGGACCGCGCGGTCGAGCATGGCCGCGGGCCCGTCGGTGTCGGGGAAGCCCTGGCCGAGGTTGATGGATCCGGTCTCGGCGGCGAGCGCGCTCATCTCCGCGAAAATCGTCGTGCCGAAGGCGCGCATCCTGGCAACAAGTGGTTCGGTCACGGCACTTAGGCTATGCCCGGCGGGAAAGCCGCCCGTCATTCCGCCCCCTGATGTCGCGAAGGGCATGGGCGGTTCGCCGCGCCTTGTCGGTAGTCTCGTCCCGTGATCATTCGGGTCGTGCTAGCCCTCGCTTTGATGACGCCCCCCGTCATGACCCCGTCGGACGCCGGCCCGAGCGCCTGCCCGGTCGCCATGCCACCCCGTACGACGTGCGGTTTTCTCGAGGTCCCCGAGCGCAGGGACGCGCCGGAGCGGAAGATCAAGGTGGGGTACGCGGTCCACGCCTCCACCGCCAAGGACCGCAAGCCGGACCCCGTGGTGTACATGAGCGGGGGACCGGGGTCGGCGTCCATGCAGCTGACGGGGTTCCTGAGCCAGATGTTCCCCGATCGCGACGTGGTGACGATCGAGCAGCGCGGCAGCAAGTACTCCGAGCCGGTCCTGGGGTGCCCCGAGACGGCCGAGGCGCTGCTCGGGCAGCTCAGGCGGCCCCCCGCCGACGTCGGCGCGGCGGCCGTCCGCTGCCGCAAGAGGCTCCAGGAGCAGGGCGTCGACCTGCGCGGCTACAACACGAAGGAGATCGCGGCCGACGTGGTCGCGTTACGGGAGAAGCTCGGGTACGACTCCTGGAACCTGTTCGGCGTCAGCTACTCCACCAGGGTCATGATGGACGTGGCCGCCGTGGACCCCAAGGGCGTGCGGTCGGTGGTGCTGGACTCGTACCTGCCGGAGAGCGTCAACTGGTACGACGACGCCGACCGCAACCTGGCCGACACGGCGGCGCGGCTGAACATGAAGGACGCGTTCGAGGCCATGACGGCCCGGCTGAACGCCACGCCCGCGCAGGTGACGACGACCGACCCGCTGCTCGGCAAGGCGTTCGAGGCGCGGATCAGCGGTGACGACGTGGCCACGATCATGGCGGAGGCGCTGCACGAGGCGGACTTCGCGGCGGTCGCGCCCGCCATGGTCGGCGCGCTCGCGAAGGGCCATGACGAGCTGCTGCGGGCGCTGGCCGACGCGGTGGGCGAGGGGCTGGTGTCGCACGAGTTCGGGCTGTATCACGCGGTGCAGTGCCAGGACGAGGTCCCGTTCAACACATACACCACCAAATCCCGACTTTTCACCGTAAATGGGGACAAGGCGGTGTGTGATGCGTGGCAGCTCCCCAAGTCCAAGCCCGTCAACGCCACCACCAAGGCCCCCGTGTACGTGGTGGGCGGCCAGTACGACCCCACCACCCCCACCAGGACCACCAGGCCCGCGGCCGAGGCCCTCCCCGGTGCCCGCTTCGAGGAGTTCCCCCGCGCCTCCCACGCCGTCTTCCTGACCAGCCCCTGCGCCCGCCGCAAGATCGTGGAGTTCCTCGACGCACCGGCCGGCGGCACGGCCTCGCCGTGCGTCGACGACGCCGCCGGGCAGCCGGGCGACCTGCACGTGACCGCCGCCCCGTACCAGATCTCGAAGTCGCCCTGGCTGGCCGCGCCCTTCGCGCTGTTCGCCCTCGTCTGTCTGATCCAGCTGGTCGCGGGCGCGCTGAGGGGCCGGGCGCTGGCGGCGTTCGGCGGGCTGGCCGGCGTGGCCTTCGCCGGGCTGGTCGGGCAATCGGTGTACGCCCTGGTCACCCGGAACGAGACCGCGCTCGCCGTCGGCGTGCCCGGCACGGCCGTCCTCTACACCTGGATCGCCGCGGCCTCGGCCGCGCTGACCGCCGCCGCGCT
>NZ_JBSFTC010000020.1:0-76954 GCF_053590415.1 Nonomuraea sp. NPDC003201 | reverse complement strand
TCGCCTTCGACGTAGGCGAACCGGCCGTGGTAGCGGACGTGCAATCCTGCCAGTTGAGGCCAGCGATCGCGGGCGTGCTGGTGCAGTCGCTGGGCCAGGGAGGTCTTGGTCGACTCCGGGATGGCGGGCATGAGCCCTATCTTGCCGTCCGGCGTGTCGATCACACCCCGGACGGTGGGGATCGGAGCAAAGTAGCAGGGCCCTTGTAAGATCATGGAAAGCGTTCCGCGTGCCCGTCCCCCGCGCCCGCCAGATCGTCTTGACCGCCTCCGAGCGGCGGCGGTTGAAGAAGCCGGCCCATTCTCACACGGCCCCCTACCAGCAGGTCGTCCGCGTCCGAATCGTGCTGGATGCCACGCACGGCTACTCCAACGCCCGTATCGCCCTGCGACAGCGGGTCCACCTCGATACCGTCCGCCGGTGGCGTGGCCGCTACGCCGACCAGGGTATCGACGGGCTCAAAGACCGGCCCCGCACGGGTCGGCCACCCCGCTTCACCCCCCTCCAGCGGGCTGAGGTGACGGCGCTGGCCTGCCAGCTGCCGGCCGAGACCGGGATGCCGTTGTCCCGCTGGAGCAGCACCGACCTGGCCCGCGAAGCGACCCGCCGGGGCATCGCCGCGATGTCCGCCTCGACCGTCCGCCGGATCCTGGCCGCCGACGTGCTCAAGCCCTGGCAGCACGCCTTCTGGGCGTTCATCCGCGACCCCGACTTCGCCACCAAGGCCGCCCGCGTCCTCGGCCTCTACCAGCGCATCTGGGAAGGGCAACCCCTGACCGGCAACGAGTACGTGATCTCCTCCGATGAGAAGACCTCCATCCAGGCCCGCTGCCGCTGCCATCCCACCCTGCCGCCCGGCACCACCCGAACGATGCGCTGGCCTACCTGGCCGCCTACGATGTTCACCGGGCCCACGTGTTCGGGCGCTGCTCGCCCAAAACGGGCATCATCCCGTTCATGGACCTGGTCGAGCAGGTCATGACGCGAGAACCGTACGCCTCCGCCCGGCGGGTGTTCTGGGTCGTGGACAACGGTTCCTCCCATCGTGGCAAGGCAGCCGCTGACCGGCTCACCGCCCGGTTTCCCAACGCGGTGATGGTCCACACCCCCGTGCACGCGTCCTGGCCGAACCAAGTGGAGATCTTCTTCTCCATCGTGCAGCGCAAGGTTGTCACACCCAACGACTTCACCGGTCTTGACCAGGTCGGAGACCGGCTGATCACCTTCGAGCGTCGTTACAACGAGACCGCCCGGCCCTTCAGATGGAAGTTCACCCCGGCCGATCTCGAGGACCTGATGGTGCGGATCGAGCGACACGAACAGAAGGGGCACCACCCCCAGCAGCCCGCTGGCTGCGGCAACCAGCCTGCCGCACTACAAGCGACCGCGTGAACCCTCGAATGACTTACGAACTGGACCACTTAGGCATGGCTCTCCGGGTGGCACCCGTGGCGCGCTCTGCGCGCCGCAGCACGGTCCGGTGCCGCGCGCATGGCACCGGACGAGATTGATGAGTTGATCCAGTAGCTGCGCCACGTCGCCCCTTTCAGGCGTCTGGTGGTCTGTTCCAACGCCCGTCACCAGACCGGCGACGCCAGTAGGTGGATGATCGTGCTCGCGGCGTGGACGGCGCGCTGCGGGCATGGTCAGTGGCCGCCCTCAAATCCGCCTCAGGCAGATGCGTCGGGACGCCGCACCTCCGTGGGCGCCGGGCCGTTACCCGGCGATCAGCCCAGTGGGACGACGATTCCGCCACGGTGGCTACCGGTCTCCACCTCGTCCAGCATCAGCGCGGCCGCGGTGGCGCGGGACATCCTCGGCGGCAGCAGTGGGCGCCGCAGCTCCGCGAGAGGCACCAGGCGGCGGTTTGGACTGATGGGACCGTTGGTGAGGTCGGGAGCATGAAATACCGTGGCGCCGCCCTCGAGGGCGATCCGGTCGGCCTCGGCCTTTTCGGCCAGTTCGGCGCCGACCGCCATCCGCATCACCGCCTGGTAGATCAGCCCGCCTGCGCGTTTCGACGCGCCCGCTCCCAGCGCCCCGAGCCACACCGTGGGGATGGGTGGCGCGGCGAGCAGCTTTGCCCCGGCGACCAACGCGCCTGGACCGTCGCCCTTGCTGATGCCGATGGCCGAGACGGTCACGTCGACGTCGTCCAGGGCGGGGAACGTCTCGGGTGAGAAGACATCGGCCTGGCGGATGTCGACTTGCCGCGACGCGGGCACGGTGCCCCCCTCAGGGTTGCGGACGAGGGCCAGCACCTGGTGGCCCCGCTCGAGTGCCTGGTCGACAAGCAGGCGGCCGACTCGCCCGGACGCGCCGAGTACTGCTATGCGCATGGTGCTCCATCCTTAACTGAACAAGTGTTGGCGACCTAAGTAAACAAGCGTTGGTTAGTAGGGTCAAGGAGATGAGGACGGTAAGGTGAACAGCTGTTGGTGAAACCGCTCACACTGGTCCGAAGGGGGCAACGGGTGTCGTCTCCGGAGCGGGCCGCCACCCGCCGTCGTAACCCGCGAGGCCAGGGGCAGGTGCTCAAGGCCCAGCTCGTGGATGCCGCGGCGAAGCTGCTGGCCACCCTCGACCAGCCGGAAACGCTGACGCTGCGGCAGGTCGCTCGTGAGGTGGGCGTTGCGCCGGCCAGCATCTACAGCCATTTCCCGGACCTGAGCGCGCTCATCGAGCACGTGCTGCGGCTGCGTTACGAGGAACTGGCCCGGATGATGGACGAGGCTGCGCGATCCTCCCCGGACCCGCTGTCCGACCTCGTGGCCCGCTGTGAGGCTTATGCGCGTTGGGGAGTCGATCACCCCGGCCACTACCGGACCCTCTTCGGTGGGCGGATGCCGGCCGACCTTGTCGCTGTGTCAGCCCACGGTGGCGGGGTCGACCTGCTCGGCTCCGTCGTCGAGTCCCTGTCGGCCGTCGCCGATGCCGACGAGACGCGGACCGCCGAGCGCCAGTGGCAGGCCGGACTCATGCTCTGGATCGCGCTGCACGGACTGGTCAGCCTCTACAACGACCACGGGGCCCTCCCCTGGCCGCCCCTGGACGAGCTGATCGCGAATCTGATCAGTCTGCACACCGGCAGGCCCGCGACCGAGATCGGGGCTCTCTTGTCGTAGCGTCGGCGGTGACGAGGCGCGTGGCGTTGAGTGCGGCGGCCACGAACGAGGCGACCAGGGGCCGGTGGTCGTGCTCGTTCCAGGCGAGCACGAGTCGGCTGGGTGGTGCGTCGGTCACGGGAACGCAGACGACCCCGGCCGGGACGGGGTTGACCAGCGAGCGGGGCAGCACTCCGATCATCCGGCCCACCGCGATCATGAGCAACAGCTGGATCACGTCGGCGACCTCAGGGCCGGTGCCGTCGCCTCCGGGAACCCCTTTCCAGCGGGGCAATGTCTCACCGCGCAGATCAGACAGTTGAACCGTGTCCCGCTCGGCGAGTCGGTGCCCGGAGGGGACGATGGCGACGCGGCCCTCCGTGTGCAGCGTCTCGTGGGCAAGCCCGTGGAGGGGGTCGAACGGAACGTAGAGCAGGCCGATATCGGCCCGGCCGTCGCGCAGGAAGTCCGTGCGGTCGGCGGGGCCGCTGAACAGGATGTCGACCCGGCGGGCGTCAGGCTCGTGCGCGTAGCCGGCCAGGATAGGCGACAGCAGGCCGGCGTCGCCGCCGGGTTTGAGTACAAGCCGCAGGTGGGCCTGGGTGTCGTCGGCCCGTCGGGCGTTGCGGACGGCGGCGCTGATCGCATTGAGCGCGTGTCGTCCGTGCTCCTGGAGCGCCTTTCCGGCCGGAGTGAGTTCGACGTGGCGGCTGGTGCGGATGAACAGCGGTACGCCGAGCCGGGTTTCGATCCGGCGGATCGTCTTCGACAGTGCCGGCTGGGCGATCGAGAGCCGTACGGCGGCCCGGCCGAAGTGCAGTTCGTCGGCGACCATGAGGAAGTGTTCGAGCTCGCGAGTCTCCAGATCAACCATGCCTCCAGGTTATCGCCGAGTGTCGAATCGGTCTTGGACGTCGGCGTAGAACGTCGCGAGAATCCAAGCATGATGAGTGATTCAAGGGTCGTTCCAGTCGGCCTGTCCCTATCGGCCGGTCAGGTCGATCAATATCATGCATGCATCGAAAGGCCGGTGGCATCGTGATCGGGAAGGCCGGGCTGGTCACCGGTGCGGGCAGTGGGATCGGCCGCGCGACAGCGGTGGAGCTGGCTCGGCGAGGGGCGTTGGTCGCCGTGCTCGACATCGACGAGAACACCGCGGCCGAGACCGCTGAGATGATCAGCAGGGACGGCGGGACAGCGCTGGCCGCCACCATCGACATCGCCGACGAAGGTTCCGTGCGGGCGGCCGTCGAGCGCACGGTCGCCGCGTTCGGTGGCCTCGATTTCGCCGTGAACAACGCCGGCCTGGCTTCGCACCGGAAGCTCGACCAGACGACTCTGGCCGAGTTCGAGCGAGTGGTTCACGTCAACCTGGCAGGGACCTTCCTGTGTATGAAGTACGAGCTGCCCTTGCTCAGTGGCGGTGGGGCGATCGTCAACATCGCCTCCAACGGCGGCCTGTACGCGATCCCGCAGGCCACCGCCTACGTGGCCGCCAAGCACGGCATCGTCGGCCTCACCAAGGTCGCCGCGGTCGACTACGCGCCGGAGGGCATCCGGGTCAACGCCGTCTGTCCCGGACCGACACGAACGCCGGGGTTCGAGAAGTTCGCGGGTGACACCGACATGATCGCGCGGCAAGAGGCGATCACGCCGCTCGGGCGGCTGGCCACACCGGAGGAGGTCGCCGCGGCGGCGGTCTGGTTGTGCTCGGACGACGCGTCCTACGTCACCGGGATCGCCATGTCGATCGATGGAGGACGGCGAGCATGAGGATCATCGCTGCTGGAGCATCAACGTCGTCGTGAGCTCGATGTGCTCGCGCAGTGCTTCGACTGTACCCTCGACGTCTCGCGCGATGGCGCGTTCGCAGATGAGCTTGTGTTCGGCCGGGACGTCCCGAGGGCTGCGCTCGGTCGAAGTGCGGGCCCAGCACCGGTAAACCTCGGCGGAGTCGCGGAGTTGGGACGCCACCTCGCGCAGGTGGTAGTTGGGGCAGCCCGCCAACAGGGTCTCGTGAAAACGGGCGTGCGCGCTCAGCCACGATTCGTTGATCGCGCCGTCCTCGTCGGCGAAGGTCGTGCGGGCGAGGCTGTGGTGGGCGGCGAGCAGGTCGGACTCCCACTCGATGGTCCCGTGCTCGAGGGCCTCACGCACCACGTGCGTCTCGATGACGACCCGCGCGTCGGTCAGGTCTCGCAGCGCGGCTGGGGAGATCTCCATGACCCGGAACCCTTGCTGCGGCGCGAAAGTGGCGAGCCCCTGACCGACCAGGCGGGGCAGCGCCTCGCGCAGCACGCCGCTGCTCGCGCCGTAGTGGTCCTTGAGCGCTTCCACCCGCAGCCGAGATCCGGGTTCGTGGCGACCGTTGAGGATGTCCGCGCGAAGCCGCTGATAGACGTCCTCGACGCGGGTCGTGCTGCGAGTCATGTCATGGATCGTACTGGATCCCGTGTTCTTGCAAAAATCTCGATATTTCATTAGATTCCCGAGAATCGATAGAACGAGGGACGGAAACCGGGAATGAGAACGACCACGCGGTCAGGCCGAATGTGCCTGGTGACCGGCGAGAACGTGATCGATGTCGAGCGAGCGAGCGCGGGGAGGTTTCCCGCCGACCCACTCGCGGTCTTCGAGCGCTGGACCGAGTTCGTGGAGTGGGCGAAGGAGGCGCCCGACGGGCCGGCCGCACCCGCGGAACCCGCCGGGGGCCCGTCGCCGGCACCGCGGCAGGTGTTCGCCATCGGGCTGAACTACCGTGACCACGCCGAAGAATCGCGGCTCGGGTTGCCGGAGTCGCCCGCCACGTTCACCAAGTTCGTCACGTCCGTCACGGGACCGCAGACGCAGTTGAGACTGCCCAGCGAGTTCGTCGACTGGGAAGCCGAGCTCGTGGTGGTGATCGGCTGCCGGACGGAGCGGATCGCGGCCGAGGACGCCTGGCACCAGGTGGCTGGACTGACCGTGGGACAGGACTTCTCTGAGCGGATCGTGCAGTCCGCGGGGCCGGTCCCGCAGTTCTCGCTGGGCAAGTCGTTTCCGGGTTTCGCCCCGACCGGGCCGGTCCTGGTGACCGCGGACGAGTTCACCGATCCCGATGACCTCGAGATCGAGTGCCTGATCAACGGCGAAAGCGTCCAGAAATCACGCACATCGTCCATGGTCTTCGGGGTCGGTGAGCTGATCGCCCGCCTGTCGGCGGTGTGCCCGCTGCTGCCCGGCGACCTCATCTTCACCGGCACGCCGGCGGGCGTCGGGGCCGCGCGTACTCCCCGGCGTTTCCTCCGCCCCGGCGACGAGGTGGTCACCCGGATCGAAGGCATCGGGCAGCTTCGGCAGAGCTGCGTCGCCGCGTGAGAGGAGCAGGTCCATGGCCTTGCACAGGTTGAAGTCGCTGACGGTCGGCGTGCCCGACGTCGCCCGGACGGCCGGCTACTACGTCGACTTCGGGCTGGAACAGCTGACGCCGGGCAGATTCGCCACGGTCGAGGGCGGAGAGCAGTTCGTCCTCCAGCCCGCAAGGATCCGCCGTTTGCTGGGCATGACGATCGCCGTCGACGACATCGACGATCTCGGCCGCATCACCGGGAATCTGAAACGGCTGGACGTCCCCATTCAGCAAGACGGGGCGAGCCTGCGCGCGACAGAACCGATAGCGGACATCGCGGTCGAAGTCGTTGTCGAGCCCCGGCTGGCGCGCATTCCGGTACCGGCTACCCCGTACAACGGTCCCGGCAGACTGGACCGGGCCGGCACGCGTGCGCCCGTGTTGTCCCGGACCGGTCCTGTGCGGCCCCTCGCGCTGGGTCATGTCGTGATCGGGACGGTCGACCAGGAGGCGACCCAGCGGTTCTTCACGGACGGCATCGGGTTCAGGGTCAGCGACGTCGTGCCGGGCCGGGCCGCGTTCCTGCGGTGTTCCACCGATCACCACAATCTGCTGGTCCAGCAGGCGCCGATCAACTTCCTGCACCACACCTCATGGCAGGTGCCCGATGTGGACGACGTCGGCCGTGGTGCCATGAGCATGCTCGCCGAGCATCCGGAACGCCACGTGTGGGGACTGGGGCGGCACCACATCGGGTCGAACTTTTTCTGGTACCTCAAGGACCCCGCCGGAAATTTCGCCGAGTACTACGCCGACATGGACGCCATCGTGGACGACCAGCTCTGGACCCCGCGGTCGTTCGACGGCATCCAGGCGCTCTTCGCATGGGGGCCGCCGGTCCCGCCGTCGTTCCTCAACCCCGAGGACCTGGCCGCGTACATGACCGGTGCGCATCTGGAAGGAAGCTGAGCACTGTGCGCCACATCGCGATGGAAGAGGCGTTCGCCATCCCCCGACTGCAGGCCAGGTTCCCGGTGCCCAAGACCGGGACCGCTGCTCACTGGATCAAGGACTGGGGACGGCGACTGTGCGACGACACGACACAGCGACTGTCCGACATGGACGAGCACGGCATCGACATGCAAGTGCTGTCGCTGACCGCCCCCGGCATCCAGGGCCTGACGGACGCCCGGCAAGCGGTCGCGGACGCCCGGGCGGCCAACGACCACCTGGCCGACATGATCGCCGGGCACCCGGACCGGTTCCGCGGCCTGGCCGCCCTGCCGTTGCAGGACCCCGAGGCCGCGGTGGCCGAACTCCACCGCGCCGTGGGCACGCTCGAGCTCAGCGGAGCTCTCGTCAATGACCACACCACGGGCACCTACCTCGACGACCAGCGCTACGAACCGGTGTGGGCAGCGTTGCAGGAGCTCGACGTGCCGCTCTACCTCCACCCGGGTGCGCCCCCGGCCGAGCCGTGGCGAGTGCTCGCCGGCCGTCCCGAGCTCCAAGGGCCCTTGTGGAGCTGGGGCGCGGAGACCGGTGGACACGCCCTCCGGCTCGTCTTCGGCGGGGTCTTCGACCGGCATCCTTCCGCCAAGCTCATCCTCGGCCACATGGGGGAGTTCCTGCCGTTCCAGCTCTCGCGGCTCGACTCCCGGTACGCCCGGCAGGAACACCGGCCACTCGCCCGGAAGCCCTCGGAGTACTTCGGCGGCAACATCCTGATCACCACCAGCGGGGTCTGCTCCCCGGCCGCGCTCGCCGGCGCCGTCCTGGCCATCGGCGCCGACGCCATCATGTTCGCCGTCGACTATCCGTTCGAAGACACCGCCGAGGCCGTCCGGTTCCTTGAGCAGGCGCCGATCAGCGACGCCGACCGGGCCAAGATCAGTCACGTCAACGCCGAGCGGTTGCTGCGCCTGAAGCCGTGATCGTCAAGGACTAAGGAGTCCGTCCGTGAGCACGCCATCATCACCGGGGCCCGCCCCTTCCCTGCCGTGGACAGGCATGGCGATCGGGCTGGCCGTCATGACGCTGGAAGGCTACGATCTCGTCGCGTTCGGTGCCACGACGCCCATGCTGCTCAATTACCAGCCATGGCACCTTTCGTTGTCGACAGTGGGCCTGTTGGGCAGTCTCACGCCCATCGGGATGCTGTTCGGCGCACTGCTGGTCGGGCAGGTCACCGATCGTTACGGGCGACGAAGCACAACGCTGGTCAGCATCGTGCTCGTCTCGCTGGGAATGATCCTGTGCGCGACGGCCGTGAGCCCGGAGATGTTCGGCGCGGGGCGGTTGGTCGTCGGGCTGGGGGTGGGTGCGGTGTACCCCGCCATGGCCCCGCTGATCTTCGAGCTCGCACCGGTGAGCCGAAAGAACCTGGTGTTCGCGATCGTCCAGTGTGGAGTCACCATTGGAGGCTCGCTGGCCGCCGCGACAGCCAACGCATTCCTGCACGGGCACGACTTCCGGCTGGAGTACATCGTGGGCGCAGCCGCCGGGCTGGTGCTGCTGCCCATGACCTACCGCTGGTTGCCCGAATCGCCGGCGTACGAGGGGAAGCCGTCACCAGAAGCGGTACGGGACGGTGGGATGCGCCTCGTGCTGCGGACGCCATACCTGGGCACGACGGTCCTCTTCTGCGGCATGGTGATCTGCTCGTTCCTGCTCATCTTCGGGATGAACACCTGGCTGCCGCGACTGATGCAGGCGGCGGACTACCCGCTGGGATCGTCGCTGACCTTCCTCATGCTGCTCAACCTGGGCGCGACCATCGGTGGACTCGCCATGGCCGTACTCGCCGACCGCGCCGGGTCGAAAGGAACGATCATCGCGTCCTTCCTTGTCGCGGCAGCTGCGATCGCCGCCTTGAGCATCAAGTCGGCACCGGCGATTCTCTACCTGATCGTCATGATCGGCGGCGCGGGCGTGCTGGGAGTCCAAGGGCTCATCAACGTCCACATCGCACGCACGTACCCGGTGCGCGCCCGGGCGAGCGCGATCGGCGTCGTGCTGGGCATCGGCCGGATCGGCGCCATCGCCGGCCCGACCCTGGGCGGCTGGATACTCGCCGCCGGCTTCTCGCCGCGATGGAACTTCGCCCTCTTCGCGCTACCGGCACTCGTCGGCGCGATCCTCACCGTCGCCGTCGGTACGCGAAAGGTCCTTGCGCACCAGGCGGAAGCCCGCTTCCTCCGTGCCGAGCCGAGCCAATGAAAGAGATCATCATGGACACGTACGACGTCGCGGTCGTGGGCTGCGGGCCGGTCGGGCTGGCCCTCGCCCGGCTGCTCAGCCTCAAGGGGCTCAGGGTCGCGGCGATCGACCCGAACCGGATCGCCTGCCACCATCCGAGGGCGACGCATCTCGATGACGAATCGATGCGCACCCTGCAGACGCTCGGCGCGGCTGAGATGGAGCAGCGGTTCCTGCGTCAGACCGGGTGGATCCTGCACGGGCCGGATGGTGCGCCGTTCCTCGAATTCGCCCATCCCCATGAGAAGTCCGGCCAGGGTTGGTACACCGACTATCAGTTCCATCAACCCGACTTCGAGTCCCGGCTGCGGGGCCTGCTCGCGAGCGACGCCAACATCGACCTGTGGTTGGGCTGGACGGTCACCGCAATCGACCAGGACACCGACGCCGTGAGCCTCACGGTGTCGGATCGCGCGACGAACCAGGTGACGGCACTCAAAGCCGCCTACGCCGTTGGGGCCGACGGGGCGAACTCGTTTGTCAGGCAGGTCATGAACGCCGACATCGAGGACCTGCATGGCACGCAGCGCTCGCTCATCGTCGACATCCATCCGTTCCAGCACCCCCCGACCCTGCCGAAGACCGCCGGCTTCATTCTGTGCGAGGGACAGCGCTCCATCACCTACGTGCCGATCTTCCCACCGATGCTGCGGTTCGAGTTCATGTTGCTCGCCGAGGACGACGCCACCGAACTCGAACGCCCGCAGGCGGTGTACGACGCGCTCAGCCGCTGGATCGAACCGGGCGGCTACCGCATCATGCGCACCGATACCTACGAGTGGCACGCCAGGCTCGTACACGGCTGGCGATCAGGGCGGCTGCTCCTCGCCGGCGATGCCGCGCATCAGATGCCACCGATGCTCGGGCAGGGCATGTGCTCCGGGCTCCGGGACGCGGCGAACCTGGCCTGGAAACTTGCCGCCGTGATCCAGGGCGCCGCCGATGGCCTGCTCGACACCTACGAAAGCGAGCGTGCCCCGCACGTGCGGCCCCACATCGTCGAATCCGCACGACAGGCCAACCTCATCGAGGCCTTCGGTACGGGTGCGATCCCGCCGGAACCTACCCGCCCCCAGGTCCTCGAGCCGCTCCGGCCGCCGCTCGGGCCCGGGCTCGCCGGGGAACCAGCCGGACTCGGTCCCCAGCCCCGGTCGGCAGATGGTGCGAAGTCGGATGACGTCACCGGCTACAACTTCGCCGTCGTCGGCCGGCACGCCGTGGCGGCCGAGATCACCGACCTGTGGCAGGAACTCGGTGTCGTGGTCGTCCCTGACACCGGCGCGGCTGTCGACGCCTGGCTGGCGGCGAACTCGGCGACCGCGGCCATCATCCGCCCGGACCGCTACACGTTCGCACTCGCTCGCGATGTCGCGGAGCTGGAGAAGGCGACGAGGGCACTGGCCCACGTCCTGGTGCCCCAGGAAGTGAGCGCATGAAGCAGTACGCCACCGGGATGGCCTGGGGTGAGGGACCGCGCTGGCATCAGGGTGCTCTTTGGCTGTCCGACACTCAGGGCAGCAAGCTGTGGACGGACCACGACGGACATTGGAAAGCCACAACGCTGAACTCGCCGTCCAACGGGCTATGGTTTCTGCCCGACGGCCGGCTCACCGCCGCCATGATGCACGAGAAGCGCATCGGCGTCTGGACCGGTGACCGGTTCGACACCTACGCGGATCTCAGCGCACTGGCCATCGGCCCGCTGGGTGATCTCGCCGGTGACCGGCAGGGGAACCTGTACGTCGACGACGTTGGCTTCGCCGCGCACGCCGGTGAACCACCCCGGCCAGGACGCCTGCTGCGGGTCGCCACCGACTGTTCGGCCACCGTCGCCGCCGAGGGCATCGAGTTCCCCAACGGTCTCGCCTTCCTCGACAACGGTCGTACGCTGATCGTCGCCGAAACCCACGCACAGCGGCTGACGGCCTTCACGGTCGACTCGGATGGAAGCCTCGGTGACCGGCGGCGCTACGCCGATATCGCCGCTCTGGTGGGTAGCGACGCCCGCCCTGACGGGATTTGGGCGACACCGCGAGGAATCTGGGTGGCGACCACCACCGGACATGCCCTCGCCCTGGTCCGGGACAACACGCTGATCACCACGATCGACACCGGCCCGGCATTTCCCATCGCCTGCTGCGGCGACGGCGAAGGCAGGCTGTTCGTCACGATCGCAGAGACCGGCGGACGGCCGCTCTTCGAAGCTCTCGCCGCGAAGGCCGTCGAGACCACGGTTGCGGTCGCCGAGGAGGCACAGTGACCGGGCAACCGCTGTGGGTCCCGCCGCCGGGCGAGGTGGAACAGGCATGTATCACCGAGTTCGCGCGGTACGCGTCGGGACGCATCGGCCACGACCTGTCGGACGGATACCGGACGCTGTGGGAGTGGTCGGTGCGGGACGTCGACGGCTTCTGGTCGGCGGTGTGGGACTACTTCGGACTGCCTGCCCGCCCGCCGGCGCAACCCGCGTTGGCGACCGAGGCGATGCCCGGTAGCGTGTGGTTCCCGGGCAGCACCCTGAACTATACGGCGGAGGTGTTCCGCGGCCGCGATGATGGCGACATCGCGGTGGTCGCGGTCACCGAGGACGGCGAACCCGTCGAGGTGAGCTGGGCTGAGTTGCGCCGCCAGGTCGCCTCGGTCGCGGCCTCCCTGACCGAATGGGGCGTCTCGCCCGGGGACCGGGTTGTGGGCTACCTGCCGAACTCGGTGGAGGCGGTCGTGGCGTTCCTGGCGACCGCGAGCCTCGGCGCCATCTGGGCCGTATGCGGCATGGACTACACCGGCTCGGCCGCACAGGCCCGGTTCGCCCAGCTCGAGCCGACGGTGCTGATCAGCGCCACCCGCACCACGCACGGCGGGCACTTCATCGATCGCGCCGCCGACGTGGCGGCCCTGCACGCCGCGCTGCCGACCTTGGCCGCGACCGTGGTCATCGATGACGCGCCCCCGGTGCCCGGAGCAGTCTCGTGGCGCTCGGTCACCAGCGGCGACGCGGAACTGACACCCGTGCGAGTTCCTTTCGACCATCCGCTGTGGGTGCTGTTCTCATCGGGGACCACCGGCCGTCCCAAGGGGATCGTGCACGGCCACGGCGGCGTCGTGCTTGAGCAGCTCAAGCATTCAGCGTTCCATCTGAACCTGCGCGCGGGAGACCGCATCCTCTGGTACACCACGCCGAGCTGGATGCTGTGGAACTCGCTCGTCGGCGCTCTGCTGGTGGGCGCGACCGTCGTGTGCTACGACGGCAGCCCAGCCTTCCCCCGCCCGGACAGGTTGTGGGACCTGGCCGCCCGCCTGCGCGTCACCGTACTGGGCACCAGTCCCGGATACCTGGAGACCTGCCGCAAAGCCGGCGTCCGGCTCGCCGGTCACGACCTGCGAGCGCTGGCGCGGGTCGGAGTCACCGGATCGGTGTTCCCGGCGGAGCTGCACCGCGGGCTTGCCCACGAACTCGGGCACCGGGTCCAAGTAGTGTCGAGCAGTGGCGGAACCGATGTGGTCACGGCGTTCGTCAGCGCGGCGCCGATCACCCCGGTGTGGGCAGGTGAACTGTCGGCACCGTGCCTCGGGGTGGCGCTCGACTCGCTGGGAACCGACGGAAAGCCCGTGCGGAACGCGGTCGGAGAGTTGGTCGTACGACGTCCGATGCCGTCCATGCCGGTGCGGTTCTGGAAAGACCCCTGCGACGCCCGCTACCGCGACGCCTACTTCGGCACCTTCCCCGGCGTGTGGCGTCACGGCGACTGGATCACCATCACCGACCGCGATTCGGTGATCATCCACGGCCGGTCGGACGCGACCTTGAACCGCCACGGGGTGCGCATGGGAAGCGGCGACATCTACGGGCCGGTCGAGGCGCTCGACGAGATCGAGGAAGCCCTCGTCGTCGGCGTCGAGCAGGCCGACGGCGGCTACTGGATGCCGTTGTTCGTGACCACGATCGACGGAGTCGCCCTGGACGAAGCGCTGCGGCAACGGATCCGTGAAACGATCCGGCGCCGCGCTTCCCCGCGGCACGTGCCCGACGAGATCATCGCGGCACCAGGCATCCCGCACACCCGGACGGGCAAGAAACTGGAAGTCCCGATCAAGCGACTGCTGCGCGGGGACGCCCCGGACACGGTTATCGACCCCGGCAGCGTCGACCGGCCAAGCCTCATCAACTGGTACCACGAAATCGGCCTCGCGCGCCGTACCTAGACCGCCGGCACGCTGTCCCGCTCGGAAACCCGGTTTCGTGCTGTGAGCTGGGTATCGCTTGTGGGTGCCCGAAACTCGGCCGTTGGGGCTGACCTGGGGTTCGGCGTTCCCGTTCTGGCGGGCATGATCTCTCTTCATGGCGCTGCGGTTGCTTTATCTGATCTTCGTCCGGCTCGCGGGTTGGTTGGTGTTGCTGGCTCGCTCACAGCAGTCGAAGGACGCGGAGATTCTGGTCTTGCGTCATCAGCTCGCGGTGTTGCGTCGGCAGGTGGCGAGGCCTCGGCCGTCGTGGGCGGATCGGGCGCTGATCAGCGCGCTGGCGCGGCTGCTGTCTCCAGCCGGTCGTCGGCGGTTGTTCGTGACACCAGGCACGCTGCTGCGCTGGCACGCCGATCTGGTACGGCGGCGCTGGACGTTCAAGCGCCGCGCCCAGGGGCGGCCTCCCACCCGCGCCTCCATCCGGGCCTTGGTACTTCGTCTGGCCTGGGGGAATCCGCTGTGGGGTTACCGGCGGATCGCTGGGGAACTAAGTTGCCCCCGGCCCGGCACGCTCCACATCCGTACTCGCCCCCGCATCATGGCTTCGCAGCCGTTCCCAGCTCCAGCGCAGGGGGAGAGACGCTGCCCGCCAAAACACTGCTTCTCACGTAGCCGGGCCTCAGCCCATCTGATGAGGTCGTCCTCGACCGGCACCCCGTTCATGGACTGCAGCGGGTTGACGGCGCTCTGGCGCCTGCATCAGGACGTGGGATGCGACGGCGGCGCGGTCCGCCTGGCCGCGCTGCCGCCCGAGCCCGCCCGGGTGCTTCGCCTCACCGGCGCCGAGCGGCGCCTGCCCGTCCATCGCACCCTCGCCGAGGCGCTCGCCGCGGCCACCGCAACCCCGCGCTGGCTCCGTCGACGGCCCCGGTGGGCAAGCCAGACTCCCCGCTCCTAGCGACGAGTAACTCCGCGTACCGTCCGCGTCGCCCTTTGATGGTCGCGATGCCCTCTTGTACGTCAGTAAGTGGTCGGCGTGCTGCTCGTTGAAGCTGTAGTCGCGCCGGTTGTCCAGCGGGCAGCCAGGCCAGCGGAGACCCCGGGCACGCACAGTTGCCATGGCTCTTGCACGCAGCGAGATCATTGCCCCCGGTCTTGGGGTGGATGGCTTTTCCCGCGTACGGGCCTGTGCCGCATCTTGTCGAGGATCACCGCGGCGACGAAGGCCAGTGGGGCGAGGACGGAGGTCGTCATCACGGTAATGAGGAAGCCCCCGGCGTGTGCCTGCGTCCCGGGCGGCGCCCAGGAGGGCAGCGGTGGCGGGTTGAAGCGCAGGGAGGGTGTCACGTGGTGCCAGACGAAGATTTCGCGGTACAGGAAGAACCAGCTCAGTATCCAGGCGATCCCGCTGATCAGTTTGAGCCGCCGCATGCTCAGAGCCTTACGCCGCATGCCGCCAGTGCATCAGTCCAGCGGGACGTTGTCACTACTCCGGCCCGGAGCCGGTCGTCCGGATGGGCCTGATGGGCGGTCACCGTTGCTGCTGGGTAACGGCTGTGTCCGGGGCGCCGGAACGCAGCGGTGGCAGCCCGATGCGGGGTGAAGTCGCGTCAGGTCGGCCCCGACGCTGCTGGAGCGGAGACTGCCCCGGCGCCTGGTGTTCGCCCGATAAGGCGAGATGGTCCAGGCCGGCCACTCCGCTCGGCAGGACCATCTCTCCCATCCGTGATCACGGCGCCCAGGGGGCTGTGCCACAGGTACTGAGCGTGCTTGGGCGGTAACTGGTATGAAGGATTCGCGGGCCAAGCGTCGAGGAGGGGGCTTGCCCGCAGCGGGCCAAGTATCTGCCCCGGGCCCGGCCCGGCATGCTGCATCTCGGTCATTGCGCCCCGCACCATGACATTGCGGTTCTTCCCAGAGTCGACGCAGGCGCGGGGCCGCCCCGGCGGAACACTGCCACTCACCGTGCCGGGACCTCAGCCTATGGCTTGAGGAATGGGACCGCTGGGGACGGCACCGGGGGGAGGCCGTCCCCGGCGGGCCCGCGCTACGTTCGGCCGGTCAGGTCGCGCCAGACCTGGTGCACCTCGGCGGAAAGCCGCGCTCGCTCTCCAGGGCGGGCCCGCCGTTGCTCGGCGTGAGCCGGATGAAGTACGCCCCGCCCTCGCTCATCAGCTCCAACTCGACCGCGCCCACCGTGGCGTGGTCGAGCACGCGTGGCCGAGGCGAGAGGCACCCGTAGGGGTCCCATCTGACGCTCTCGACCGCCATCACGGGACCTTCTTCGGACCTGTCACGTCTGGCGCCCATACATCGACGGTAGCTGCGGCTCAGGTTCTCGACTGGTCATCCCCGTATTTCCCTGCTCAGGACCAAACTTGCGGATCATACTTTGCGGCTGGTGACGCGAACGAGCCGGCCGAACCCGAATGCCCACTACGGGGACAACCCCAGCGCAGGGCTGAACCCACCGCCGGACGTGCCGTTAACCAACGAAAGCCGGGTGTTTATCACCCATCCGGTACGCGGCGGGCTCCGAAGCTGTTGTGGCTGGTGCTGGGCCGGTCGGGGCAGGAGGGTCTGTATGGGAGCGCGTGACCGGTCGCCGGTGGGTGAGGACCGTCCAGGCGGTTCCCCGCCAGGGCTGGAGGGGTTGCTGCAGGCGGTCGGCAGGGGTGATCGCGGGGCGTTCGAGCGGTTGTATGAGGTGCTGGCGCCGCGGGTGTACGGGCTGGTGCTGCGGGTGTTGCGGGATCGGGCGCACAGTGAGGAGGTGGCGCAGGAGGTGCTGGTGGAGGTGTGGCGCAGCGCCGCCCGCTTCGAGCCGGACAAGGGGTCGGCGCTGGCGTGGGTACTGACCATCGCGCACCGGCGGGCGATCGACCGGGTGCGTTCGGCTCAGGCGGGCACCGACCGGGAGGAGCGGGCCGCGCGGCTGGAGCCGCAGTGCTCCTTCGATGAGGTGTCGGAGCTGGTGGTGGGCAGGCTGGAGGGCGAGCGGCTGCGCCGCTGCCTGGACAATCTCACCGAGCTGCAGCGCGAGTCGGTCACCTTCGCCTACTACGGCGGCTACTCCTACCGGGAGGTCGCCGAGCTGGTCAAGGCGCCGTTGGGGACGGTCAAGACACGGATGCGCGATGGACTGATCCGGCTGCGCGACTGCCTGGGAGTAGACCGATGAAGGCACGAGAGGGCGGCTTCGACCCGCACACCCTGGCGGGTGCCTACGCGCTGGATGCCATCGACGAGGAGGGCGAGCGGCGCCGTTTCGAGCGGCATCTGGCCGGGTGCGCCGAGTGCGCGCAGGAGACGGCGACGCTCGGCGAGACGGTCGCGCGCCTTGGCGTGGCGGTGGCGGCCGAGCCGCCGCCCGGTCTGCGGGAGCGGGTGCTGGCCGAGATCGAGCAGGTGCGTCAGCTGCCGCCGACGGTCCCGCCGGCATCCCGTGCGCGGCGGGTGTGGCGTGTCACGTGGCGGCCCTGGCTGGCGGCGGTGAGCGTGGCGGCGGCGCTGGCCGTGGTGGCCGGGCTCGGCGTGACGACTGTGCAGGCACGTCAGGAACTGGAGCAGGCCCGGCGCGTGGAGCAGCAGATCGCCGCGGTGCTGAGCGCGGATGACGCCCGGGCGGTCACCGCCCCGGCCGCCGTGTCGTCCGCCGGGAGCGGGCGTGGGCACGGCACGCTGGTGGTGTCGCGCTCACAGGGCGCGCTGGTGTTCTGGGCGGCCGGGCTGGGCAATCCGCCAGAGGGCCGCGTCTACCAGCTGTGGCAGCTCGCACCGGGACGGATCACCTCAGCCGGCCTACTCGCCTCCAGCACCTCCGGCGGCACCCTGCCGGTACTCAGCACCATCAGGGCCGATGCGGGCCAGGTGGGGGTGACGGTAGAACCGGCCGGCGGCTCGCGGCAGCCGACCAGCATGCCGTTGCTGCTGGTGGACATGCCCGCCGCCTGACCTTCCGGCTGTCGGGGGAAGGTGGCACCCATCCGTTTCGGCGGTGACTCCGAAGCCCTGGTGTGACTGCTGAGACACCGGCCCTCAATGCGGAGGCCCGCGCATCGACCCCCGCGCCGGCGGCCCTGGTATCGGCGGCCTTCGGCGTGCTGGCCGCGGCGCTGGCGCTGGGGGTCGCGGAGCTGGCCGCCGCGCTGGTAGGCCGGCCCGAGGCCGGTCCGCTGCTCGCGGTGGGGTCCGTGTTCATCGACCTGAGCCCGGCGTGGCTGAAGGACTTCGCCATCCGCACCTTCGGCGCTGCCGACAAGCTGGTCCTGCTCCTGACGCTGGCAGGGGTGATCGCGGTCGCGGCTGCGGCCGTCGGAACGGCCGAGCCCCGGCGACCGCGCCTGGCCATCACAGCCCTGGCAGGGCTCGCGGCGCTCGCCGGGGCCGCGGCGCTGTCACGGCCGGGGGCGCGGCCGGCGGACGTCCTGCCCGTCGCGGTGGGGGCAGCGTGCGGGACGTTCGCCCTGCTGTACACGCGGCGCGGACTGCGTCTCCGGCCTGCCGGCCAGGTCACGCCGGCAGACCTCGCGCGACACGGCCATCCCGTTCCCTCCACTGCGCAACCGGCCCGAATGGGGGGCGCCGAGCGGCGGGCGCTGCTCACCCGTGGGGCCGCGACGCTGGGGCTGGCCGTGCTGAGCGGTGGGGCCGGGCGGGCGATCACCTCGGCCCGGCAGTCGTCCGCCGACGGTCGCGCCCTCGTACTCCCTCGCCCCGCCGACCCTGCCAGACCGCTACCCGCCGCGGTGAGCCTGAACGTACCGGGCCTCAGCCCGTTCACCACACCCAATGACGCCTTCTACCGTGTCGACACGGCGCTGATCGTCCCGCGCGTGCCGCACCAGGAGTGGACGCTGCGGGTGCACGGCCTGGTCGACCGCCCGGTCGAACTGTCCTTCTCCGACCTGCTGGCCCAGCCGCTGAGCGAGCGCGACATCACGCTGACGTGCGTGTCCAACGAGGTCGGCGGCCCCTACGCCGGTCACGCCCGCTGGCTCGGCGTGGATCTGGCGGCGCTGCTGCGCAAGGCCGGCATCCAGAGCGGGGCGGATCAGATCCTGTCGCGCTCGGCCGACGGCTGGACCGCCTCCACCGCGCTGGAGTCGGTGCTGGACGGCCGTGACGCGCTGCTGGCCATCGCGATGAACGGCGCTCCGCTGCCGCCCGCGCACGGCTTCCCCGCGCGGATGATCGTGCCCGGCCTGTACGGCTACGTCTCGGCCACCAAATGGGTCACCGACCTCAAACTCACCCGCTTCGCCGACGAACGCGCCTACTGGACCCGGCGCGGCTGGGCCGAACGCGCCCCGATCAAGACCGCCTCCCGCATCGAGGTGCCCAAACCCTTCGCCGAGGTCTCCGCCGGCCCGGTCACCGTCGCCGGGACCGCGTGGGCGCAACACTGCGGCGTCGCCGCCGTCGAGGTCCGCATCGACGGCGGCGCCTGGCGGCAGGCCGACCTGGCCACCTCCGCCGGCCCCGACACCTGGCGGCAATGGCAGACGACCTGGCAGGCCACCCCCGGACAACACCGTCTCGAGGTCCGCGCCACGGACGCCACCGGTCACACCCAGCCCGCCGAGCGGCTGCCGCCGATCCCGGACGGCGCCACCGGCTGGCACTCGGTCCTGGTGAGCGTCACCTGAACTCCCCTCAGCACGTCCATCCACAAGACAACACAGGAGATGTCATGAACATCCGTCATGTCGCCGCCGGGCTGCCCATCCTGGCCGTGACCCTCTCGATGACCGGAACCGGCTCCGGCGCGCTCGCCTCCACCCACCACGCCGGCACCGCCGCAAAGGCTGTGACCGCGGCGCAGCCGAGCGCGGCCCGGCGTCCCTTCGGCCCTGCCTGCTCGGCCGTGCCCACCGCGGGCAAGGGCAGCTTCACCGGCATGGCCGCCGACCCGGTCGCCACCGCCGCCTCCAACAACCCCGCCCTGTCCACCCTTGTCACCGCCGTGAAGAAGGCGGGCCTGGTGGACACGCTCAACGGTGCCGACGGCATCACCGTCTTCGCGCCCACCAACCAAGCCTTCGCCAAGATCGACAAGAAGACCCTGGCCAAGGTCCTGGCCGACAAGAAAATGCTGACGGCCATCCTCACCTACCACGTCGTCGCCGGCCGCAAGGCCCCCGCCGACCTGCGGCGCGGCAGCTTCACCACCTTGCAGGGCGGCAAGGTCACCACTCACGGCTCCGGCACCACCTACAAGATCAACAACGCCAGGGTGGTCTGCGGGGACGTGGCCACCCGCAACGCCACCGTCTACATCATCGACACCGTTCTCATGCCCG
The DNA here is from genome assembly GCF_053590415.1 of Nonomuraea sp. NPDC003201. Classification (NCBI taxonomy): domain Bacteria; kingdom Bacillati; phylum Actinomycetota; class Actinomycetes; order Streptosporangiales; family Streptosporangiaceae; genus Nonomuraea; species Nonomuraea sp. NPDC003201. The sequence goes on along the minus strand of NZ_JBSFTC010000020.1, from coordinate 56,780 downwards.
CCATGTAACCGAGCGGCGGGCCCGCCACCGGGTGGGCCCGCTCGCCCCGACCGAGCAGATCGCAGGGCACGCGAGCAAAAGGCGGAACCGCCGATGGCCGCGATCACGCCCTCTGCGGGGACTGGGGGTCCCACGCCATCGCCGGGACCATCGGCCGGGACCGCGGTATCGCCGCCGTGAAGGCCCGCCTCGGCGTCGGTGCCGTCGGGCGGACCGACCCTGGCCGCCTCCCTCGCCCCGGACGGCCGGCGGCCGGCACCTGACCCGCTGCTCCCTTCACCTGTCCGCAAATAGACAAGGAACCTCTCCAGCGATGATCAGGAACAAGCGTCTTGCCGCTGCTCTGCCCCTGCTGGCCCTGGCCGTGTCCGTGACCGCCTGCGGCGGCAACAGTGGCGACAGCAGCGCCGACACGGGCGCGGCCCCCGCCAGCAGCAGCGCCGCCCCGGCCCCGTCAGCAGCGCGCCGATGGCCACCGACTCCGCCACCGAGCCTGCCGACGCGCCGTTCGGTACGGCCTGCTCCGCGGTTCCCGCCTCCGGCGAAGGCAGCTTCACCGGAATGGCCGCCGTAGTGGATGCCCGCACCTTCGCCAAGGCCGGCTTCCTGCGCACGGGCAAGGGCGCGCACGGCCTGTACGTCAGCCGCGACTCCCGCGTCCTGTACGTGTCCAACCGGGGCGAGGGATCGGTCTCCGTGATCTCCACCTCGACCGGCAAGCTCATTCGAAAAGTTCAAGGTGGGCGCCGGGCCGCACGGCCTGTGCGTCTACCCCCAGCCAGGACGCTACTCCCTAGGCCACACCGGAGTGTTCCGATGATCGGACGACGCCGCTTCCTGGCCGCCGCCACCGCGCTGACCGCTTCTGCCTGTGCACCCCCACCGCCACCATCCCGCAGTGCGGCCTCGGTAGGCGCGGCAACGCCGACTGCCTCCCCCCCCGGCGGCGGCGACATCGCGGCGGCTGCCGCAGGAGGTCGTACACGGTTCTCGCAGCCGTCCCCTGGCGGCGCTGACCTTCCACGGTGCCGGAGCCCCCCGGCTGGCCGAGCAGGTCCTGACCACGATCGAGCGGGAGATCGAGCGGGAGGAGGCACACGCGACGGTCCTGGCCGTCGGCACCTGGCTGACCCCGTCGATCGCCGACCGCGTCGCCGGCGCCGGACACGACCTGGGCAATCACACCATGCACCACCTCGACATCTCCGCGATGAACGCCCACGACGCCGACCGGGAGATCCGCGAGTGCGCGGCCCGCCTGCACCACCTGACCGGATCCATCGGCTCCTGGTTCCGCCCTTCCGCCAGCGCGCACGCCACTCCGCTGGTCCGCGCGCTCGCGACTCGGGCGGGTTACCCCACATGCCTGTCCTACGACGTCGACTCGCTCGACTACACAGACCCCGGCGCGGCGGCGATCACGAGCAACATCCTGCACGCCGTACGGCCTGGCTCCATCGTGAGCCTGCACCTGGGCCACCCCGGCACCTTGACCGCCCTGCCGCGTGTTCTGGACGGGCTGCGTCAGCGCGGCCTTCGCGCGGTCACCATCAGCCAGCTGCTGGCGAACTAACCCGCGCGAGCAGATTCCCCGGGCCAGTGAAGGCCAGCCGGTAAGGCTGCACCCACCAGCCGACGCCAGCGGCATTTCTACAGCTAGAGGCCGCTGTCGGCGTGGTCCGATGCCGGCTGCGCCGCTACGGCTTATCTGCGGACCAAGGTGGGGTCGAGCGAGCCGGTGGTCCTTCGGCGACTCGACGCGGCGGGACCGTCGGACGGATCCAGCCCGGCGACGGACCGCCTGGCCGACATCGCCGTCGACGCCTGCTTCCGCTTGGCCACGCACCTGGAGCTATCAGCCCACCAGATGAGCATGCAGCGTGCGTTCACCACGGTCATCGCGACCACTCCGCCCACTACGCCGGCTGGAGGTTGTTGCGGCGTTCCTGCAGGTGAGCCCAACCCATGAGGCCGAACAGGACGGCGAGCAGGACAGCGGAGGAGCCGACGGTTCCGAGGTCGAGGCCGCCTTTGGCGGTCGGCTTGGTGAGGAGGTCACCGGCGGTGGCGCCAAAGGGCCGGGTTAGGACGAAGGCGAGCCAGAACAGCAGCACATTGGGCACGGCGGGGACGTACTTGAGGGCGAGGAGCAGCGCGAGCAGGGTAGTGACGAGTACCACGCCTCCGCCGTAGCCGAGGCCTGAGCTGTCGGAGAGGAAGTCGCCCAGGGAGGTGCCGAGTGTGTTGGAGACGAGGATCGCCGACCAGAAGAGGGCTTCGCCGCGGAAGGTGTCGATGTCACGGATCGCGAAGGTCAGGCCGGTGAACTTCCAGACGATGAAGATGGCGATGAGGATCGAGATGAGGATCACGGCCCCGACGGGGTAGCCCAGGCCGAGGCCCTGCGGCCCCCAGCCGAGCGACGTCGCTCCGTTGGTCAGGTATTCGCTGCTGGCGTCCCGGTTCATGAAGTCCGACATCGTGGTGCCGGCCATGCTGGTGGACAGGATGACCGTCCAGTAGAAGAACGGGTTGTACCGCTTGGAGGCGAGCTGGATCACCAGAGTGACAAGGAAGATCAGGAACAGCCCGACCGTGGTGAGGAAGTAGCCGACCTTCAGTGTCTGGGCGAACAGGTCGCCAGCGGTCTCGCCGAGAGTGGTGGCGGCGACCTTCATGATCCAGAAGGCCAGCGTGACCTCGGGCAGCTTCTTCATCACGTACTGGCCCCCGCCGGCGATGTCCGCCTCAGTGAAGACGTTGCGTCTTGGCACTACTTATCTCCTTCATGACGTGCGGGTTTGTGATCTCGCGAACCGCTGGGCGAACAGTCACTCCCGCGGGACTTCACGCTGCGGCCGGTAACCGACAGCGCTGTGCGACGTACGTCCTGCCAGGGAAGAGATTGTCCGCGCCGATCACGCGACGATGGGATACTCGGCATGGGGTCTGGCTCAGTCGTCCTCGGATTCGGACACGTCGCCCTTGCTCTCCTGCCCGTTCTGGTCGCCCGCCTGATCTCTTTTGCCCTGCTGGTCCTTGGCCTCGGGCTCCCGGCTCTGATCGTCCTGGCCGTCCTCGGTGGTGCCATCGGGTGTGGCCCCGTTGTCAGGGGCCGCTTGGAGGTGGGGGTGGGGGCGGAGCTTTGGTTCAGGGGCGAGGCGAACACGGCACCGCCACCAGAACGGCGGTGCTGGCGAGTCCGGCGATGATCACAGGCTTGGGCATGGACATGTTCCCGTGCATTGACGTCTTGCTGATGCATCTCAGTCTGCGAAAACGACGGACAGCGGCGGGTTCTGTCAGCCATAACGCGAGGTTAATCCTGCGCAGAGGGGCCCTCCGTTCTACCTGCGGGGACGAAGGGGCGGTGTTGACCGAATCTTGATCGGCCATGACGGTGACCAGAGGATCTGGCCCGCACCTCGCAATGATCACGGCCCCGGTTCCGCACGAAAGCGGTCCAGCGCCGTGTTGAACAGGTCGATGAACTGCCCCTCTCGGCTCACTCTGACCTGCCGCATGGTCACTGCTGCGCCCAGCGCCATACCCGCTAGGGCGAGCAGCACCGCCAAGCCCAAGAGGAGCGTCCCCCGGACGTCGCTGATGTTGAGTCGATCGGCAGCAAACGATCGCTCGATCGTCATACGCCTGGCAGGACGGATGCGATCGACTGAAAACTCCCGTACGGGGAGGATGACAGGACTGGCGCGGGTAGCTCGGCTTGGTCGAGCCGATCGTCGAGCTGGTCCACGGCCACCGAGGAGCCCAGGAGCGTGATGGCGGTCAGCGCCAGCAGTCCGGCGGCGATGGTGCGGCGCGGGCGTGGTGCTGGCGCCAGCAGGGCGGCCGCACGCTGGGCGGCTTGTCCACCGGTGGCCGACAGGCTGACGGAGGAGGCGCCGGTGGATCCTTGGCCGAGGTCATCGGCGCGCAGTGCGGCGGCCTTGGCGAGTGCAGCACGGGCCAGCGCGCGGGCGACCAGCCGGCGGTTGCCGAGCCGGCGCGCCGCGGCTTCGTCTGCGGCTCGCTCGACCGCGAACCGCACCGCGCGGGCGGTGGGGCGCAAAAGGGGGTTGGTCGCGGAGGCGAGGTGCGCCACCTGGACGTAGAGGTGGTGCCGGCCGGAGACGTGAGCTGCCTCGTGGGCGAACAGCACCCGGCTTTCCTCATCGTCCAGAGCGCGCAGCATGGCGGTCGTCACGACAACACGGGCGGGGATCGCCAGCAGGGCCGGAAGCGTGTAGGCGTCTGGTACGGCATCGGGCACGATGACGATCCCGTCGGGGCCTGGTACCAGCCGCCGGGCCGTGTCTGCGGCTCTGGCCAGCTCGCGAACCATCCGCGCGGTCGCGTGCAAGCCCGCGGCGAGCAGCAGGGCGGCGCATAGCCCGGCCATCGCCTCGGCCGCCACCGGCCACGGCTGTTCGGCGCCGAGCCGGCCCGCGGACCAGCTGCCGAGCCGCGCCACCTCAGGTAGCTGCGCGAATGACAGGAACCCCAGCGTGGTCAGCACCGTCCCCGTGCCCATGGCCACGACCACCATCGCGATCGGGACCAGCCGGACGGCCGTCCCGGGCGGCAGAGTGCGCGCGATCCACGGACCAAGCAAGCCGAGCACAAAATTGACCACGAGCGGTGACCACACCAGCCACGCCACCGCTCACTCGCCCGTTGTCCGGCGGGTATTCTCCCGCCCCTGGCGATCGTCTTCGAGGCCGCGCAGCAGTTCGCTGAGCAGCTGTTCGTCCTCGGGATCGAGGTCAGCGACGAAGTGAGCCAGGACGCCGGCGCGGTCGCGGCCCCTTCCGAGCAGGCGGCTCATCTGCGTGGCCACGGCGATCGACTGGGCCACCTCGGCGTCGGAGGCCACTCGGTAGGCGTAGGCGCGGCCGGCGTGCTCGCGCTCGGCCAGCCCTCGCTTGTGCAGCCGGGCGAGGGTGGTCATGACGGTGGTGTAGGCGAGTTCGCCACCGAGGTGGGTCCGCACCTCGGCGGGGGTCAGCGGTCGACCGGCCTCGGTCAGGCAGTCCAGGATCTCCTGCTCCAGGACGCCCGGGGATCGCCTGCCCGACCGTCGCGCCGACTCGCTCATTCCCACCCCCGGCATCTACTACAAACCTCAATCGTAGCCTGCGCCGTCGAGGTGCGGGTTCAGGCCTGCAGTTGCTTCAGGGTCTTCTCGAGGGTCATCATCGCCGCGCCGCATCTCGCCTGAGTCGGAGAGTCGGCCCGCAGCGCGGTCAGTGCCCCGTCGATCGCGTCGTCCAGGGCGTGCCAGTCGCTCGGAGAGCGGGGCTTGAGACCTGCCTCGGCGGCGTCCCAGGCCACCTCGAGGTCCTTGATCCGAGCCTTCGCCCCGGCCAGGTCGCCCTTGGTGGTGAGCGCGTTGACGTCGTCGATGATGGCGGCGAAGGACGACAGGTCTCCAAGCTTGGGACTCGACGCCTGCTTGGCCGTCGCGGGGGAAGCGGCGGCGGGTTGGCCTCCGGTGCCTGCTGACATCCAGCCGCCGATGCCGACGACGGCCACGATGCCGGCGGTCGCCCACACCAGGTCCGCGGGCCGGCCCAGGCTCGCCCTACCCGGCTTGCCCTCAGCGTGTGAGCCCGCGCGGCGGGCCCTGGTCGCGGCCACCTGCTCGCGGGCGACCAGCACGACGATGACGGCGAAGAACAGCAGGCTGGTCCTGGTCGCACCCAGACCGAGACCGCCGAGTGAGTGGTCCTGGGTCAGCAGGTCACCGACCGCGGCGCCCAGCGGGCGGGTCAGGATGTAGGCGGCCCAGAACGCCGGCACCTGCCAGGTCTCGACCCGCCACAGCACCAGCGTGACGAGGAAGGCGCCCCCGAACAGCAGCGCGCCGTTGCGGAAGCCGAGGCTCAACGCCTCGGTCGCCAGGTCGCCTGCCGCGGTGCCCAGCGCGAATGTGGTCAGGATGGCGCCCCAGTAGAACGCCTCCCGCCGAGGCGTGTTGATCGCGGTGATCGACAGCGTCATCTCCTGCCGATGCCAGACGGTGAAGACCACGGCCAGAAGCACCGCGAACAGCGTGGTGCTGACGTACAGGCTGATCCCGAGCGTGTCGGTGAGGAAGTCGGTGATCTGGGTGCCCGAGATGCTCACCAAGACCACGGACAGCCAGTAGATCCACGGGGTGTAGCGGCGGGAGGACGCCTGCAGGACCAGGGCCGCGGCCAGGACGGCGAACACCAGACCGTCGGTCAGCACCGGGCCGAGCCCGACGTTGACCGTGAGGTAGTCCGCGAACGTCTCGCCCACCGTCGTCGAGAGGATTTTGATGACCCAGAAGGTCGCCGTGACCAAGGGCACCTTGTTGGCCATCTGCCGTCGTCGAGGTGGGGCAGAGGTGGACACCATGCGCACGCTCCAGACAGGAAAAAGACAAGGTCACTGGCACCCCAGGAGCACCAGCCTGCCTAGATACTACTCGCACGAATAGTAGCAAGTGGCGGAGTGTCTCAATCGAGGGCAGAGCAAGTAGGCCGGAAAGGGCTAATAGAGCTGGTCAGCGGTATATCGCTTGTTCGAGCTCGTCTGGCGTTGCGTGGATATGTCTCTTCCACCGTCGCCGCAGCGCTCAGGGTCGCGGCAAGCAGAAAGCCCTGGTCCGATCGCCCGCAACACTCTGGGATCGCCCACCGGCTCATCGCTGATCTCACACTCCGCTTCCACCAAGGTGGCCACCATGTGGATGGAGGACGGCGTCGGCTCAGGTACCGGGCGAGTGGTCCGGCAGGGTATAGCCGCAGCCACTGCCGCTCTGGCGCTCCGCGATGCCGGGACTCCGGCGTGCCGGGTCACGGCTCGGCGATGCGGCGGATCGCGATGAGGGCGGCGTCGTCGCCGAGGCGCCCGCCCACGTGCTCGAGCAGGTCGTCGCAGATGCCCTTGAGCAGCGGCGCCGGCTCCTCCTCGCTCCGGCGGGCGGCCCTTTGCTCTAGCGGGAAGAAGGTGCCCGCGGCGTCGCGGGCCTCGATGACGCCGTCGGTGTAGAGCAGGAGGAGGTCGTCCTGCCTGAAGGAGAAGTCGGTAGGCACGTACTGCGGGTCGGCGAGCCCGGCAAGACCCAGGGGTGGTGCGGGCTGGTTGACGTTGAGGGGGATGACGCGTCCCTCGCGCAGCAGGAGTGGTGGCGGGTGGCCGCAGTTGAGGATCGTGAGTACTGGCCGTTCGTCGGGGATGTCGATGACCGCGGCTGTCACGAAGCTCTCCGCGAAGACCTGATCGGCCGCGTTGGAATGGTTCTGCGTGAGGTAGCTGTCTTCCAGGTCGGCGGCGAGATCGGGCAGCTGCGGGCTCCGGCGTGCGGTCTCGCGGAACGCGCCGAGCAGGGTGGCGGCCTCGGAGATCGCCGGTAGGCCCTTGCCGCGGGCGTCGCCGATGATGAGCCGGGTGCCGTGCGGTGTGCGGACGGCGGCGTAGATGTCGCCGCCGATCTGGGCCTCGGCCTCGGCCGCCATATAGGCGGAGGCTAGGTGGAGCGGCCCGAGGCATTCGGGCACCGGCCGCAGCAGAGCGGTCTGCACCGCCTCAGCCACGGAGCGCACCTGCGTCAGCTCGCGCCGCTGGCGATCCCTGACCACGGCGAACAGCACGACGAACAACGAGACCAGCGTCAGGCCGCCGAGCCCGATCTGGACGTTCAGGGTTTCGAATCCCTCATCGTGTATGCCGACGAGCACGTCGGCCGCGATGGCCAGGGCGCCGATGGCGGCGGTGAGCCGGGGGCTGGCGAAGGATGCCGTGACCGCTGGGGCGGCTACCAGCAGCGGCCCGAGGTGGACGCTCGGCGGGGCCAAGAGATCGGCGAGCACGATCAGGACGATCATGATCAGTGGGACAGCGACCATCTTCCGGCTGTCCAACGATGAGAGATCTGGCAGCCGGCGCGGGAGTCCCTTGGGGAGCTTCACGCTTTCTGTCTACATGTGCCCTAGCTGCGGATGAGACCCCTACTGGTTGATTCTTTAGTCAAGCTGTCCGAGATCTACCGCGCCCAGAGTGTCTCAATGGTTTCAGCGCAACATCCTCAGCGTGCCCAGTGGCGATGCCACAAATGTGGGGGTGGTGCGGATGAGCGAGTCCTGCATTCCGTACGACGCTGCCGCACTGGACGCCACAGTGGTACGTGCGGGAGGAGACGCTTGCGCGGCTACGTCGTGCGAGTAGCCGCGCCTGCGGCTACTGCGCTGGTAGTGCGGCCAGTCTGCGGGAGTAGCGGCGCAGGAGCAGGCCGGCTGTGGCGGTGAGGCCGCCGAGCAGGCCCAGCCAGGTGCCCACCGCGCCCAGTCCGGCCGGTCCGGCCAGCAGGGCCGCAAGGGGAAGGCCCACAAGCCAGTAGCCCACCAGGGTCAGGCGGAAGCCGCTCTTGGTGTCGTCGAGGCCGCGCAGCAGACCCACGCCGATGTTCTGGGCGCAGTCCACGAACTGCATGACGGCGGCCACCATGAGCAGACTGGTGGCGATGGTGAGCGCCGTTCCGCCCTCCGCGCCGAGGAACGGGCGCAGAACAAGGTCGGGCAGCGCGAGATACAGCACCGCGACGAGCGCCATGACGGCGGCCCCGCAGGCGAGGGCGGCTCGCGCGATGCGCCTGGCCTGATCGGCCTGCCCCAGGGCGATCTGCCTGCTCACGCCGATCGGGGCAGCGTGCGACAGGCTCACGGAGACCTGGAAGACGATGTAGACGAGCTGGTTGACGGCGGTGTGCGCGGCCAGGGCAGCGGTGCCCGACGTGCCGATTAGCAGGGCGACGACAGAGAAGAATCCGGCCTCGGAGCCGTAGGTGGCGGCGATCGGCAGACCGAGCCCGGTGAGCCGGCGTACCGTCGCGGGACGGGCCCGCCAGAGGCGAAGGTTGAGCGCCGGAGCCAGCTCATGTCCACTTCCCCCGCTTGGGGCGACCGCGCTGGCCGCGTTAACCATTCCCTACTTTCGACTATTTCGCCCTCTGCCGCCGATACGCGGACTGGGCCGCCCACAGCACCTCGGACCTGGCCGAACACCCCCGTCCCATGGGCATGCATGGCTCCAGAGTGGGACTAACGTGGAAGAGAGGGAGCGCCAACCTCCACCAGGAGGGATCATGCCTCACACCCGAGAGCTGTTCGACACTCTGACCGCCAAAGCGGGACTGAGCACCGAAGTCCTAGCTGGCGCCGTAGACACCATGCAGGAATGCGAGGAGGTCGTCGCGGCCTGCGCGATGGGCATGCTGAGCGAACAAGACGCCATGCGAATGGCCCCCGCGATCAGCCGGGACCTGGACTGCGCCGACATCGTAGGCGTGACACGCCGCGTCCTGACCCGGGGCAGCGGACCCGACACCCACCTGATCAGCGCACAGCTCGAAGCCTGCCTGATGGCCTGCGAACGCAGCCACGAACTGTGCAGCCGGCACGCCGCCCAACATGCGCACTGTCTGATGTGCTCGCAGGCCACACGCCGCTGCGCCGACATCTGCCGAGAAGTCCTTGAAGCCCTCCGCGCATAGAAGGCCTCTGGGCCAGCACGTCGACGCGACGCTGTCGGCTGGATGGTCGGTACGCCTCATGGCAGGTGTGGTGGCGCTCATAGGAGGCAGGGCTAGAAGTGTGGGTTAGTCCGTACTCGGGCCAGTGCCGCCTGCCTGAGCCAGGCCATCCGTACGGCCAGCAAGACGAGCGCGGGTAGCGGAAGCAGGGCCGGCGTCCTGCAGGATGAGGGCGAAGCCTACGCGGCCAAACTCCGCGCCGCCGGCGTGCCCGTCGCCGCGACCAGGTACGTGGGAGCCGTACACGGCTTCGCCGTGCTCGACGTCCTGCGCGACACGCTGGCCGCCCAGCTTGCTCTGGCGCAGGCAGCGGACTTCCTGACGGCCACCCTGCACGACGCCCCAGAGAGGTAGCTGCCGCCACCCCTACTGCATGACGAACGGACCTCATTGACCGCAGTCAGACGCTCGAACGATGACCCGTGATGCGACGGGCATTCGGTGCTACCAGAGCCGTTGGCGCTCGTGCCGCTGTATCTTCCCGACGGCCGGAACGCCGACCTTGTGCGCCGTACGGTGCTCGCCGGCGGAGCCGCCATCGTGGCACCCGGCAGCGCAGGCAGCGCCATCGCCGCCGATCTGCTGCCACCAGATGCGCCGTCCTTGGACCCTGCACTGCTGCTGTCGGGCAAGCCACAGCCGCTGGGCGAGCGCGAGGTCGCGCTGTTCAAGCCACGATGGGGAGCGTTCTACCGCATGCGGCTGGACGAGTTGCTGCGCGGGCTGGGACGTGGACACCCTCGTGGTGGCCGGCTGCAACTTCCCCAACTGCCCGCGGGCCACCCTCGTCGAGGCCAGCGAGCGGGACTACCGCCTCATCCTCACCAACGACGCCACCTCACGCCTGCACGACGTCGGGCGTACGGAGATGACCGGCGTCGGCGTCAACCTGCTTTCCGTCCAGGCCATCACCGGAGCCCTGCACGCCGCTTCCCCAGCACGATAGAAGACTGCTTCGCCGGCGACTTCGATGACGACCGCCACGGCCACGGCTACGCTTAGCAGCGCCGTGCCGCCCCCCGCATCGCGGCCCACGTCCACACGGCCCTCGGCCAGGGCCGGACGATCATCAACGTCGGTGCGGCGCTGGCTCCTACGAGCCCGAGGACCGCCAGGCGGGTTGGCGGGGATGGCGTCGCGACATCTGACGAGGGGCGGACCTGGGCGCTGCCCGATCAGCGCCCAGGCGGCGGTCACTGTCAGTCGGCGGTGCCGGTGAGCTCGTTCGGCGGCTGGGGCAAGGGGGTGGTCTTGGTGACCTTCCCGGACGTGAAGTCGATCGCGTGCACCTGCTTGCCCGCCGGGTCGCTCACATAGACGACCTGGTCACGGACGAAGATGTTGGGCCTGGGCTGCTGCCACTCCAGAGGCTCCTTCCACTCGTCCAGAACCTTGATGGTTCTGATGACCTTGGCCGCGGCCGGGTCGATGACATGGACGGCGCCGTCGGTGCCGAGGACCAGAGCTTCCCCCTGGGGGCCGCGGGCCAGGGAGCGGAAGGTGAAGCTCGTGCCCAGGTCGACCAGCTTCAGCTTGCTGGTCTCGGTGTCGATGAGGGAGATGCGGGTCGGGCGTTCCAGCTCGGCGTCGGGGTCCTTCTTGTAGTCGCCCAGGACGATTGGCGATAGGTCCGAACCGGACTGGTTGCCGATGCGTCCGTACTCGTCGGGGCTCTCGATCTTGCTGATCTTGCCGTTCTTGTAGAGCAGGACGCCGTTCTCGCAGCCGATCACGACGGCCTCGCCCTTGGCGGTGGCCTCGCCGTGCACGCCGGGGCAGTCCTCGTTGCGGGTGACCTCCTTGCGGTCCTGGTCGAGAACGATGATGCCGGTGCGCTTGTCTTCGGTGCCGATGGTGACGACCAGCTCGCCGTTCTCGAGTTCGATCGCGACGCCGTGATGCGGCGCGGCCGCCTGGTACGTCTTGCCCTTCGGCAGGCCCGTGGCCAGGTCATCGGGGTTGAACATGGTGACTTCGCCGGTTCCGTCGGCGAACAGGACGGTGGTTCCGGCGTGCCTGACCACGTGGCCTGGCTTGGTGCCCTTGAATTCGTCGGCCTTCAGGGTGGCGGAGGCGGCGTCGAGGACGCGGAATCCGGTCGCGGTGGAGACCAGGACGTGCCGGTCGTCCCCGGCGGGGTTGACGCGGTTGTATCCGGCGAGGGGGATGTCCTTGACCAGCTCCAGGGTCTGCCCGTCCAGGACGTACAGGCCGCCGGCGTAGGTCGTGACGATGGGGTCCGTCACCGTTGTCGGGGTGGTGGCGGCTGCGGGTTCGGTGCTCGCGGGCGCCGCCGCGGGTTCTTGCGCTCCGCAGGCGGTGAGGAGGAAGCCCGCTGCGAGCAGTGCCGTGGTCCGGGACCGGACGGTCATGGGTTGTGTGCCTTTCTGAGCAGGAGGGTTTTAACGGCCGTTGAGGCCGTCGGTCATGGCCTTGGTGTTGCTGCGGATCATGTCGAGGTACGTGGCCGCGCCCGGTGACCTGCGGCTCAGTGACTCGGAGAACAGCGGGACGACTTTGACCTCCACGCCGGCTTCGGAGGCGAGCACCTGGGCGAGCCGGTCGGGTTGGGAGGAGTCGGCGAAGATGGCTTTGACGTTCGCCGACGTGATCGTGTTCGCCAGCGACTTCAGGTCGGAGGCGCTCGGAGAGGCCAGGGTGGTGCCGCTGGGGATCACGGCGCCGATGACCTGAAAGCCGTATCGCTGAGCGAAGTAGCCGAAGACGTGGTGGTTGGTGACCAGGCGGCGTGAGCCGGGCGGGATGGTGGCGACCTGCTGTTCGACCCAGGCGTCGAGCTGCTCGACCTGGGCCCGATAGGTCGCGGCGGCGGCCCTGACGGCGGCGGCGTCGATAGCGTCCACGTGTGTGACGACCTGTTCCGCGATCAGGTCCACGGCCTTGGCCATGCGCCGTGGGTCCGTCCAGAAGTGGGGGTCCAACTGCCCCGCCGTCTCGTCGGCGGTGAAGCGGATCGGATCGACGCCCTCCGCCACGGCCAAGGTGGGGACGCCGGCCTGCTTGGCGGCCTCAACGTTGCGCAGCACGCCTTCCTCCAGGCCGAGCCCGTTGTAGACGATCAGGTCGGCGTCCTCGATCAGCGCGGCCTCCTGGGCGGAGACGCCGAAGGAGTGCGGATCGGAGTCCGGTTTCATCAGCACGGTGACGTCGGCTTGGTCACCGATGATGGTGCGCGTGACGTCACCGAGGATGTTGGTGGTGACGACCACTCTGGGGGCGCTTTCGCCGGCGCTCGCGCAGCCGGCCGCCAGCAGGAACGCGATCGCCGTCACCAGCCGGACCGGCAGCGGGGTCATCGTCCGGTCTCCGTCATGTACGTGGGCGTGAAGCCGGGCCTGAACACGCGGGCCCGCCGGAGGCCGTCGTTGTAGTCGATCTCGTACACAGCCTTGCCCGCGGGGTCGTTGACGTAGGCGCGGCTGGTGTCCACCTGGATGCCGGGTGCACCGGTCAGCGGCGCGGTCAGGAGCTTCGTCCTGGCGGTCTCCTTGCCGGAGGCGGGGTCGTGAGCGCGCAGGACGCCGTCCTCGGTCAGGGACAGGACCGGCGCGTCCTCGCCCACGGCGTTCACCGCCGCCACAGGGCCGATCTTCAGGAGTTTCCAGCTCCTGGCGGCGACGTCGAGCACCCACATCCCGGACTCGCCGGCCCGGGCGGCGAGGGTCGAGCTGCCCGGGCGATGCCGGAACGCCTTCGCCCGGTCACCTGCGGGTGTCTTGTGCGGATATCGGATCTTCACGCCCTCGAACGCCCCGCCCTTCTCGGTGACCAGGAGGGCCCCGTCGATGCACCCGAAGATCACGCCGCGCCGCGTCACCGCCGTACCTGCCGCGTCCGCGCAGGCGCCGACGTCGGCATCCCCTTCGACCCGTACGACCCCGCCCTCGGCGAGCAGCAGGTGGCCTCGGTAAGGCAGGGCGGCGGCAGCCGTGAGAGTGCCCTTTTCGAGGAGTTCGCCCTTCTCCATGCGGGCGCGGTCGAGCAGCTTGACCGCGCCGTTGCCGGCCCGGACGGCGGTGGTCGCCGTGTCGGCGGCGGCCTCGTACGGAGGTCGCCCGGCGACAGCACCGAGGTCGCGCGCCGCGGTCCGGTAGTAGTGGCGATGATCCCCGTGATCGACGGCCCAGGCACCGCCGTCGATCACGCGCAGCTCGCCAGAGCCGGTGGTGAGATAAGCGAACCGGCCGTCACCGGCGATACCGCGCACGTCCTCAACGTCGGCCACCGCGACGGTCTCCTCGGTGAGTAGGTCGAGCACGTGGACCTTGCCCGTCTCGCCGTCGGCCAGCACGAGACGCAACTGCGGCTCGGGCATCTCCTCGGCGCCCTCGACGTACCCGTGCGGCACCTCCTGTGGCACCTCTTGCGTCACACGCGGTGCCGCACCGTCGCCGCTCTCGTGAGCGCACCCTCCGAGCAGTACGACGAGAGCGCCTGCCACCACCGTGCCCGGCCTCACGCCGCGATCGCCTTCCGGGAGATCCGGTGCCGCAGCCCATCGCCCAGCGCCGACAGGAAGAACAGCCCCACGGCCACCGCCGCGATCGTGGCGCCCGCCGCCGTGGCCGCGTGCCACGACACCACCAGTCCGATCATGGTCGAGGCGGTTCCGAGCAGCGCGGCTCCGAGCATGATCGTCGGAATGCGCCGGGCCCACAGCGCGGCGGCGGCCGGCGGCCCGATCAGCAGTCCGAACACCAGCAGCGTCCCGACGATGTGGAACGAGGCGACGATCGCCAGCGTGACCAGGCCGAGCATCAGGACGTGTGCCAGCCGGGGACGCATCCCCAGCGTGTACGCCTTGCGCGTGTCGAAGGCGAGCGCGACGAACAGCCGATGCCCGAGCACCGCCACGAGTGCCGTCACCGCGAGCGCGACACCCAGTCCGGCCAGATCCCGCCCCCCGACCGCCAGTACGTCACCGAACAAGAACCCGGTCAGGTCCACCGCGAAGGACTGGGAATGCGAGACCACGATCACGCCCAGCGACAACATCCCCGCGAACAGCAGTCCGATGCTGGTGTCCTGCGACAGCCGGCCCGACCGGCCGAGCAGGCTGACCCCGAACGCCATCCCGCCCGCACTCAGCAGCGCGCCGAGCAGGACGCTCCCCCCGGCCATCGACGCGACCGCCACTCCCAGGAGCATGCCGTGGGACATCGCGTCGCCCAGGAAGGCCAGGCCGCGCAGCACCACCCAGGTGCCGGCCAGCGCGCAGAGCAGCGACACCAGGACGCCCGCCCATAGCGCTTGCCGGACAAAGGACACCTCAAAGGGATCAACCAACCAATCCATGACCCAAGACCCTACAATGAAAACCGTTGTCATTGCCAAGCGGAGGTCTCATGACGCACAACGGGATCGTGATCAGCGAGGTCACAGCGGGCTACGGCCCCAACACGGTTCTGCACGGGCTCTCGGCCCGGGTGCCGCGCCCCGGCGTGACCGCCGTCGTCGGACCGAACGGGTCGGGCAAGTCGACGCTGCTGGGCGTGCTCGCCGGGACCGTACGTCCGTCAGGCGGCACGGTCGAGTCTCCGGCCGGTGGCCGCCCCGGCTTCGTGGTCCAGCGCGACGCCGTCTCCGATTCCCTGCCGATCACGGTGCGTGACACGGTCGCGATGGGGCGCTGGGCCCTGCGCGGCCCGTGGCGGCGGCTGAGGCCACACGACTGGGCGATCGTCGATGCCTGCATGGCCATGCTGGACGTCTCCGATCTGGCCCCCCGCCGGCTGGGCACGCTGTCAGGAGGCCAGCGCCAGCGGGTCCTCGTCGCTCAAGGGCTCGCCCAGGAGCCCGACCTTCTCCTGCTGGACGAGCCCACGACCGGGCTGGATGCCAGCGCCAGGCGGCACATCATCGCCGCTCTCGACCGCGAGAAGACGCGGGGCGTCACCGTCGTCCATGCCACGCACGACCTGGACCTGGCCATGCGCGCCGACCACTGTCTCCTCCTCGACAGAGGACGACTCCTGGCGCAGGGCCTTCCCGGCTCCATCCTCACACCGCAAGCACTCGGCCAGGTGTTTCACGGGCTCGATGACGCGATCATGCCGCATTGAAGCGACGGACTCGCGTGCCCCGCAACCCGGCAGATTCCGTACGCCCGGCACGGCACAGCGCGTAGCGACACGGGCCCATCCACAATCGTCTCCGAGTACCGGGCTCTCCACAGCCTCCGCCGTCAGACGTGGTTGGGAACCATCCAAGGATCTTGTTGCTGCGATGTCGAACAATCTGATCCCGCCTACTGGCGCCCGGAGGTCCATCACATCCGCAAACTCGCTGGGAAGAGACCGGTGGAAGGGCCTGGCCATGGGTGTCGCCGTCCACGCAAGTCCTCAGTGCCGGGTCGGGCAGGGGACTCACTCTTCGATATTGCCTCCGGGGCGGAAGATGAGATGAGGAACGTGCGTCCCGGTGGTGAGGCTGACATGGGCTTCGACGCCGAACACCTCTCTGATGAGCCGCGGAGTGAGGATGTCGCGCGGAGGCCCGTTCGCGACCACGCGTCCCCCGGCGAGAACGTAGAGGTGGTCGCAGTACGTGGCGGCCAGGTTGAGGTCGTGCAGGGCGGCGACGACGGTGGTGCTGATGGAGGTGACCAGGTCGAGCAGTTCGAACTGGTGGCGGACGTCGAGGTGGTTGGTGGGCTCGTCCAACACCAGGACGGGTGCCTGCTGAGCGAGGGCGCGGGCGAGCAGCACGCGCTGTTTCTCGCCGCCGGACAGGGTGGAGTAGCGGCGGTAGCGAGGTGGGCGACGCCGACGTGGGTGAGAGCGTCGGCGACGATCTCCGTGTCCTCTGCGGTGTCCCGGGCGAAGGGGCGCTTGTGCGGGGTGCGCCCCATCGCGGCCATCTCCCGGGCCGTGACGTCGAAGTCGGAGCGGGTCTCCTGGGGAAGCGCGGCGACCAGCTGGGCGGCGCGGCGTGGGGTGAGACGCCACAGGTCCTCGCCATCGACGCTCTACTACTGTCTCCAGAACCGCAGTTGTTCGACGAGAACACGGCTTTCCCCACCGACCTCACCACCGTCGCTTGACACGTTAGGCGCCTGAGGTGTCTGACGTGGCTGACAGCCCTTTGACCGGGTGACCAGCAGGTTCGCTTGACAACCCCAGATAACAATCGACGCGCGTGGGCCATAACCTTGTCTGCGGGCCAGCACCTTCTCGATCGGGAGGAACCATGCCTTGGCCGTTGATGGGGAGAGAACCGGAGCTTGCCCGAATCGGACGAATCCTGGAACGGCGCTGCAGCGTGATCCTGGCAGGACCGGCAGGTGTGGGCAAGAGCCGCCTGGCGACGGCGGTGGCCTCCCGCACCGGCAGCACGGTCCTGCAGGTCAGTGCCACCGAGGCGACCCGGCCGCTGCCCCTCGGCGCGCTGGCCACGCTGCTGCCCGCTGGGCCGGCAGGCGACAATCTGCTGGGTTGGGCGAGCGGCGCCGTACTGGAAGTGGCCGGTCGCGGACCCACGCTCCTCCTGGTCGACGACGCCCACCTGCTGGACCCCACCTCCGCCGCGCTCGTTCACCAGGTGGCCCGGCGGGTACAGGTGGTCGTCACGGTCCGGACCGGCGAGCCGTGCTCCGACTCCATCACGGCTCTGTGGAAGGAGGAGTATGTCAGGGTGGGATCCGCCGCGGTGTTTCGGCAGGCGTCAGGTGAGCGGGTCTTCTCGCTGCGTGCAACGGAAGCTCGACGCCACGTTCTTGTCGCCCCCGGTGTAGCGGGGGTACGAGGGCCACTGGCACGCCGGCATCGACCGCTGGACTGCCAGCGTGGCCGGATCCTGCTCGACCGCCTTGAACGAGTCGGGCGGCGTCACGCCGCGGCTGAACCAGCGATCGCCGGCGCCCAGCAGGTCGACCTTCGAGATCCCGCCGACGTTGTGGCTGCCGCCGGGGCCCACGTAGAACCGGAAGAAGTGCGACACGCTCTGCCGCCCGAGCTTGGCGACGACCGAGTTGTAGTACTCGGCCACCATCCGGGTGCTCACCGCGTTGTCCGCGGACGGCTGGAGCAGGATCAGCTTGCCGCCATTGCGCGCGAACGCCGACAGGTCAGGGTTCGTGGCGTCCACCACGCTCGACAGGTACTGGATCCGCTTCTTGTACACGGGGGCGTAGAAGCGGTACGGGTCGAACGTGCCGTCCTGGGCGACGGCCCAGCGTACCCAGTTCGCCCCGAAGGTCAGCAACGCCCCGCGACCTGGGTCGGCTTGGGCGGCTGATCCCGGCGGGAGCGGGTGGCTCGGCGGAACCGTGCCGACCGGATAGGCGAAGTACTGATCCTGCGGGCGGTCCTCGTCGCCGGTCACGCCGGTGCCCGGCCACCCGTCCACGCCGTTGGCGAACTGGAAGGGCAGCCGCCAGGGTTCGCGGAGGTTCTCCAGCGCGCGAAGCTGAGCGTCGGACAGGCATCCGTCGCCGGCGGTTCCGTCCGGGCAGCGCAGCGTGTCCGGGTCCATGGTGCAGTCCTGATACTTCCCGAGCACGGTGTCGGCCACCCCGTCGAGCTGGTCGCAGGCCGCGCGGGTCCGGTCGGCGATCAGCTTCACCGCCTTCTGATCCAGCCAGCCGCCGTCGATGAGGGAGGTCCGCACTCGGTTGCTGGCGAGCATCAGGTAGTTCCAGCTGAGGACGGGCGACGTGGCGAGCACCACGTCGTAGTCCTTGGGGTACCGCTGGGCGACGATGAACGCCTGGCGGCCGCCGTCTGACTCGCCGCTGAAGTAGACCGCGGCCGGGCGACGGCCGTAGAAGCGCGAGGTGAGCTCGTAGGCCACGTCCCGCGTCTTCTTGAGCTCTTCCCCTCCGAAGTTACGCAGGGATTCGTCGTTGAGGAGGAAGTCGACGCTGCCCTGGGGATGGCCCGTGTCGCTGCCGAAGGTGACGTACCCCTGCGTGAGCGGGTACGTGTCGTCGAGCGGTTGCGGGTCGAAGTACCCCGAGCCCTTGCGTCCTGGCGCGGTGACAAGCGACCCTCCATAACCGCCGCCGCCCGACTGCAGGATCTTCCCGTTCCAGCGCACCGGCAGGTTGATGTTGAAGGTGATCGGATAAGCCTTGGAATCGACCGGGCTGATCGCTCTACATCAACCCCAAGGAGTGCATCGACTGCGGCGCCTGCGAACCCGTCTGCCCCGTCGAGGCGATCAGCCAGGACCGGCGCGTCCTCGCCGAGCACGCCGCGTTCGTCGAGGACAACCGCCGCTTCTTTGCCGAGGTCCTGTCAGGGCGCGACGCACCTCTGGGCGCGCCCGGCGGCTCGCACAAGACGGGCCGTATCGGCATGGACACCCCCATGGTCGCAGAGCAGCCATGATCGACGGTATCCCGCTCATCGACGCGCACGTGCACGTGCCCCTGCTTGGCACTCTCAAGCCCGCCTGGTTGCAGTGGGCGTGCGATTTCGGGGAGGACGGGCTCCTGGAGAACGTCTGGGAGGCGGACGGCAAACCGAGTGCTGCCCGGTTGGACGAGCTCTTCGTCGCTCAGGGCGTGGACGTCGCGCTGCTGTTGTGTGAGTACAGCCCCAAGGCGACCGGCATGCAGGCGTTCGAGGACTTGCTGCCGATCGTCGAGCACAACCCGGTCCGCTTCCGCCCGGTCGCCAACGTCAACCCGCACCTGCACTTCCCGCTCGCCGCCGAGGTGCGGAGGCAGCTCGATCTCGGGGCTGCCGCGCTCAAGCTGCATCCCGTGCACGGCGGTTTTCGCTGCGACGACGCCGCTCTCTATCCCGCCTACCACGTGCTGGAGGAGCGCGGCGTGCCGCTCGTCGTCCACTGCGGCACCAGCTCCTTCCCGGGCGCGGCCAACGAGAACGCTGACCCGGCCTTTCTCATCCCCGTCATCCGGGACTTCCCTGGGCTCAATGTCGTGCTGGCACATGGCGGGCGAGGCTGGTGGTACGACGCCGCCGCCTTCCTCGCGCTGTCGAACGACACTGTGTGGCTGGAGCTGTCCGGCCTGCCGCCCAAGAGACTGCCCGAGTACTACGCCAAGTTCGACCTCGTCCGCCTTGCCCGCAAATGGATCTTCGGCACCGACTGGCCGGGAGTGCCCGGCATCGCCGCCAACGCACGCGCCGTCACCGGGCTGGTGCCGGACGAGGTGGCCCGGGCCGTGCTCGCCGGGAACGCGGCGAAGGTGTACGCCGGCCTGCGTACGGGGGAGTGACCCATGCCCGTCTACGCCCTCGGCGACCAGGTGCCCCGGATCCACCCGGACGCCTACGTCCACCCCGACGCCGTCGTCATCGGCAGCGTCGTCATCGGCGCCGAGTCGTCGGTCTGGCCGACCGCCGTGCTGCGCGCCGACTTCGGCCGCATCGAGATCGGCGAGCGCACCTCCATCCAGGACGGCACCATCGTGCACACCACCGAGCAATGGCCCACCGTCATCGGCAGCGACTGCGTCGTCGGGCACAACGCCCACCTCGAAGGCTGCACCATCGAGGACCGCTGCCTCATCGGGTCGGGCTCGGTCGTCCTGAACCGCGCCGTCGTCCGCACCGGGTCGGTGATCGGCGCCCAGGCGCTCGTAGCCGAAGACCTGGAGATCCCAGCGGGCCACGTGGCCCTCGGTGTGCCGGCCCGTCCCAGGCCGATGAACGACGACGTCCAGCGCCAATGGATCGACTACGGCGTGAACGAGTACCTCGGCAACGCCAAACGCTACCGGCACGAACTGCGCAAACTCGACCCTTGAGGGAACAGACCATGACCGACATCCACGGCCGGCCGGCTACCGAGCTCAGCGACGAGGAACTGGAACAGCAGGGCGCCCAGGCGCACGCCACACGCAACTGGGTCTTCCTGCACGGCAGCGCCGAGCAGTTCGCCCGTCACACCACCCGCATGCTCGAACTCGAACGCGAGTACCTGCGCCGCCATCCGAAGCGGACCTGGCAGGGATCGGGTGGCGCGGGAGGAGACCGCACGGCCACCGCCGACGCCTGGCGCACGACTCTGCTCGGCATCATTGAGCAGCTCACGACGCTGGTCAAACAGCCCGACCCGCAAGATGCTCGCATTACCGACACCACCGACCCGGTGCGGGCTTTCCTGCAGCTCATCGCCGACGGCGGCGGGCGCCTGCACAAGCTCGAGGCCCATCAGGCGGCCCGCGAGGCCGGGTTGGACCGCGCAGCGGCGGCCGATCTCTACAAGGCGCATCCGCCGCTGCTCATCACCGAAGGACACGACAGAGTGCTGACGGAGGCCGGCCGCGCCCGCCTCGCCGTGCACCCCACCTGATCTCAGGTGGATCGGCCGTCAGCGGCGCCGCTCCAGGAAGGCCGTCATACGCTCCTGCTTCTCCTCGGTCTCGAACAGCACGGCCTGCGCGACGTCGTCGAACCGGGGATGAGCGCCAGGGGGCGCGGCAAGTGCGAGCTTGGTCAGGCGCAGCGCCAGTGGTGCGTTCTTGGCGATGCGGGCGGCCAGCCGCTCCGCGGCGGCCAGCAACTCGTCCTGGGCGACCAGCTCGTTCACCAGCCTGACCGCCAGCGCCTCCTCAGCCGACACCACCCGGCCGGCGAGCAGGATCTCCTTGGCGAGCGGCTCACCGACCAACTCCCGCAGCCGCCAGCACGCGCCGGCCGCCGCCATGATGCCGAGCCCCGCCTCCGGATTGCCGAACCTGGCCCGCGGGGTCGCAAGTCGGAAATCACAGGCATAGGCCAGCTCGGCGCCACCGCCCAGGGCAGGGCCGTCGATCGCGGCGATCGTGGGCATGGGCAACCGGGCGATCCGCTCGAACAGGCCGCTGTTGATGCCCGCCAGCGCGTCCTCACGACGGCGCTCACGTAGCTCTCGGATGTCCGCGCCCGCGGCGAAGACCCCGTCGGATCCGGTGATCACAAGGATACGAGGCCGCCGCTCCAGGTTGGCGCAGACCTCGTGCAGGTCGGCCACCATCGCCGCGTCGATCGCGTTGCGTACCTCCGGCCGGTCCAGCCGGACCATCAGCCGATCGGGCCCTTCCTCGGTCTTCAGCGTGTCATTCACCGGCGACTCCCATCAAGACATGCTACATTTTATAGTCGTATCGCATTATATATGTAGAGTTATCTCCGATGGGCGTGCCCCCGCACGATGGTGATGTTGGGTGTCCGGCGGCAGATCGCATTCGGTGAGCACTGATCCTTCACCAGGGCGCGGCTCGCTGAGCGGCACGATCGATGGCAGGTTCAGGAAGGACAGCTCCGGACCTGGAGCCGACGCGCAATCGCGCCGAGGAGACGGGACCCGGCAGTGTGACGACCGAGTCGCCAATGGTTCACTGACCCCCGGAGTACGTCGATCAAATGATCAGTGGGATGGCCGGGGAAGGGGCGCTGCGCCTCACTTGATGGCGATGGGATTGACCGGAGCTCCGACAGCACCGGTGACGGGCAGCGGGGCGGCTACCAGAAGGAATTCGTAGACGCCGTCTGCGGCGCAGTCGGCGGCCAAGGCGTCGAGATCCCACATCTCTCCGACGAACAGGCCCATGTGCGGGATGACGACCTGATGCAGCGGCTGGAAGGCGACATCGAACTCGTTCGGGCGAACCTCGAAACCCCATGTGTCGGTGGCGATTCCGGCGATCTCGCGGGCGTACAGCCAGTCGGCGGTGGTGAACGAGAGGCCAGGAGCGGGGCCGCCGGCGTAGTCGCCCCAGCCGTGTCCCTCGGCGACGCCGCGCCGGGCGCGGGTGAGCTGGCCGGTGCGGACCAGCAGCAGATCACCTCGGCCGACCCGGGCGGTCTTTCCCTGCGCGGTGATGGTCGCCTCAAGGTGTTCGGCGGTGATGGCGAAGCCGTCCGGCAGCTCGCCCTCGGCACCAAGCGCCCGGCCGAGGTCGAGCAGCACGCCCCGGCCGGCGATCCTGTCGGCCACGGTCTCGATACCGGTGTGCCGGTCTCCTTCGCTGGTCACCACCTGCGAGGCGCGGCGTCCGTTGTAGGCCATGCCGTGGTCGAAAATGTGGCCCAGGCCATCCCACTGGGTGGAGGCCTGTAGCGGCATGAAGATCACATCATCCGCACCGCCGAGCCCATGGGGAAACTCCGCTGGGCCGAACTCGGCGTCCAGGCCGGAGGAGAGCATAGTGTGCACCGGGTTGGTGCGCCGCCTCCAGCCCTTCTGCGGGCCTTCACTGTCGAACCGCTGAGCCAGCGAGAAGCTCGTGCCGCGGTGGATCAGTCGTGCGCCCTGCGCGCGTTTGGCCTCGTCGAGGAAGTTCAACGTGCCGAGGACGTCATCGGTGCCCCAACGGCCCCAGTTGGAGACGCGTTTGGCCGCAGCCGCGATTGCTCCTGCGGGATTGGAGGGATCGAGGGTGGTCACGAGTGATTCTCCTTGGAGTTCCGGTCGCTTACGGGTACAGCTCGCGGCACTGGAATCGGACCGAGGAGGCGTACGGCGTTGGCACCCCTGATGGCGTCGGTCGTGGCCTGGTCGAAGCCGGCCGCCTCGAGACGGTCGACCGGGTCCGGCACGCCCATGTCGAAGGGGTAGTCGCTGCCGAGAGTGACCTGGTTCGCGCCCACCGAGGCGACCAGGTGTCGCAGCTGTTCAGCGGTGTAGACCAGCGAATCGACGAAGGTGCGGCGCAGCAGCGCGGACGGTGGCTCGGTGATCGTGCGCGCATCGGAGCGCGCCGCCCAGGCGTGGTCGGCGCGGACCATGTAGCTGGCCAGGTAGCCGCCACCGTGCGCGGCCCAGATTTTCAGCCGCGGGTGCCTCTCGAGCAGTCCGGAGAAGACAATACGCGACAGCGCCAACGCGGTCTCGGTCGGGTTCCCGACGCTGTTGAACAGGTAATAGGCGTTCAACCGCCCGCCGAGGGTGCAGCCCCAGGGGTGGATGAGCACGGCCGCGGACAGTTCCTCGGCGGCAGCCCAGAAGTCGGCCAGCGACGGGTCGTCGAGCTCCCGATCCGGGCCGGCGGAGGTCGAGATCTGCACCCCCCGCATACCGAGGTCGCGGATCGCCGTGACCAGCTGCCCAACCGCCATGTCAGGGTGTTGCAGGGCCACGGTGCCGATGGGAAGCAGCCGGGTCGGTTCCTTGGCACAGAACTCGGAAATGCCCTGGTTGCTCATCGCCACGATACGGGCGGCCAGCTCCCTGTCGGCCCAAGCATGTGGCAGGGGCATGGGGCTGACCGCCTGGACCTGCACTCGGGCAGCGTCCATCGCGGCCAGTCTCAGGTCGAGATCGACCAGCTTCGGCCCGAGCTCGGCCAGCTGCTTCACGTTCACCGTCAGCGACGCCCGGCCGAGGGATGCCGCATCGACCTCCCGCTGCCGTGCCAGGCCTGGCTGCCCCTCGATCAGCTGGTCAATGGCCGCCACATGTGCGTGGGCGTGCACATCGACGGTCGGCACGTTCACTCAGCCGCCCGATCCGCCCGGTGCGCCTGAGCCGACCGGGAGCCCTGCTCCCAACCGTTGTCCCAGCCGAGCAAGCGGTCCAAGGACACGGGTCCTGGACCGGCGAGCAGCACGAGGATGTAGCCCGCCATGATGAGGAGCGGGAGCTGCACTCCGACGCTGCCTGCGGCCGCTACATCCTTCGGCGCGAACCCGTACTGCATCTCCCACATGAAGATGGCCATGGCCATGTGCACGATCGACGGGATGGCGACGAGCCGAGACAGCAGGCCGAGGACGAACATGCCACCTCCGACCACTTGCAGCAGGACCGCTCCCCAGCCGATGAGGCCGGGGAACGGCAAGTCGAAAGCTTGCTGGGCGAGCTGTCCGAATTCCGTGGGCGTGAAGTGGAAGCCATGCGCGATCATGGTGGCTCCGGTGACCACGCGGACGATGAGTGGCCCAAGAGGCGCGAAGGGCTGCAGAGGCGGAAGGGAAACGATCTTCATGTCTGTTTCTCTTTTCCAGTGGGGGGTGGCGGAGATGATGAGCATCCAGGGAAGGCGCGCCCATCGGTCGGGTGCTCAACGGCGATGGATCAGTCGGTCTGGAAGCGTCCGAAGTGGGGCTTGCGGCCTTGCAGATCCTCGGCGACGCAACGGTTGCGCTGCCGGCCGAGATAGGTGATGTCGCTGTCGATGATGTCGCCGTCCTGCAGGAAGCGGCCGTGGTGCTTGCCGTTCCCGGGCGGTGAGCCCATGAAGACGATGTCCCCGGGTGTCAGCCGGACGTGTTCCGACAGATAGGCGACGAACTGCGCCGGGCCGAAGATCATGTCGTTGGTCGGCCAGTCCTGCATGACCTGACCGTTCACCTTCAGCGTGGTGCGGACGGTTTCGTCGAGCTGGAAGAACTGAGCGGGCACCAGGAACGGGCCGGTCGGCTTGAAGGTCGGCTGGTGTTTGCTGATCCAGTCGTAGCCCCAAGGGATGTCGGTCCGGCGGAAGATATCGACGGTCCCGAGGTCGTTCACGATCGTGTACCCGGCGATCAGCTCCTGGCCTTCCTCCGGTGAGAGGAAGCGCCCCGTACCGCCGAGGACGACGCCGAGCTCGAGTTCCCAGTCCGGCTCCTCGCCGAGGGCCGGGAGGACGACGTCGTCGGTGGCGCCGATCAGCGCGGAGTGCAGGCCGGTCCAGGCGAACGGCGTACCCTCGCGGGCCCGGCGTTCCATGAGCTCAAGGTTGCGCTGGTAGAAGTCCTCGTCCGTCTCGCCCGGCTTGCGGTTGTGCTGGTTGAACTGGTTCTTGGTCAGCATCTGCGCCGAGTGCGTCTTGTAGTTCGCGCCGGCGCCGAACAGGTTGGGGTGCGCCAGCGGCGGCAACGGCCGCAGGCCGTCCAGCGGCCGGGTGGAACGCGCGGCGTCGGCCCACAGGTTGCCGATCAGCTCGAGGTTGGCCTCCCAGTCGTCCACCACCTCGTGCAGGTCGCCGAACCGCTCGGACAGGTCGGTGACGGTGCCGTCCGAGCCGACGAGCGACGGGAACCTGCGCTGCCCGTCGGAGAGGGTGGCGAGGGCGAAGCTGCCAGTGCGCAGCCCGGTGACGGGGTCGAGGTCGGCAGGCGAGCCTGATGCGGTCATGGCGGGTATTCCTTCATCTATCGGTGGTCAGGCCTCGAGGTCGCTGAGTTCGAGACCCTTCGAGCTGGGCCAGGCCACGGATGTCGCCCCCATACAGGGCATCAGCGGCGGCCTTCCCCAGCACCCCGGTTCGGGGCGTACTTGCTCATCGGGTTGTCCCCCGCGTCGTCGAGCCGGTGGGCTCGGAAGTCACGCTGCCCTACGTCGTGGCGCCGGGCAGCGCGGCGTCGTGCGGGCCGCACAGCACCTGGACGACACAAGCTATGGACAACCTTTCACCATTGCCTCGTCCGGCCCTTTTGGGTGGAAGACGAGGGTCCGGGATGATGGGCTAACGGAGGATTACTTCAATTGTGAGCCGCGTGACCAGGCATGCGACATACGCAACCTTGTATGCGACCTATCGGCGGGACGGATATCGGACAGCGAGGACCGTACGCTGAAGACACTGCAGGGCCGTCCGGAGCGCTGGATCGTGCCTGGAGCGGAAGGCGGAGGGAAGCTGCGGTGACATACAGCTCGGCGTCGAACCCCACAGCGGGCAGGCCCGCTGCAGAGCCGGCGGGCCGCGTGCTGCGCAGTCAGGACGTGGCGACCCTGCCCGTCCTGCGCGCACTCTTGGTCGAACGCAATGTCACCCGGGCCGGCGAGACGCTCGGTCTGAGCCAGCCCGCCACCAGTGCGGTGCTGGCCCGTCTTCGTCGCCGGTTCGGCGACGAGCTGCTGGTCCGGGTGGGCCGGGACTACGAGCTCACGCCGCTGGCCGCCGGCCTGCTGTCACGGATCGAGGCGGCCACCGAGGCGCTGGAGCGCGTGTTCGGCCAGGAATTCGACCCGGCGACGACCACCCGGCAATTCACTCTCGCGATTTCCGACTACACCGTCGCGGTCCTGTTCGAGGAACTCAACCGGATCCTGGCCGAGGAGGCCCCCGGGGCAGGGCTCGACCTTCGCCCCCTCACCACGATCTCTCACTTCGACGCCGACGCGTTGATCCGGAACACCGACGGGGTGGTCCTGCCACATGAGCTGGTGCAGGGCTATCCCGGCCAGATCCTGCTGCGCGACCAGTGGGTGTGCGTCGTGGCCGACACCAACACCTCCGTAGGCAGCGAGCTGACCGTGTCCGAGCTCGCCGCCCTGCCGTGGGTGAGCCAGTACACCCACTCCGGTCCGGCAGATTTCCCCGCACTGCGCCATTTGCGGTCACACGGCATGGAACCGCACGTGGAGGTGGTGACTGACAGCTTCCTTTCGGTCCCGTTCCTGGTCGCGGGGAGCAACCGTATCGCCTTCCTCCAGGAGAGGCTCGCGAAGCGCCTGGCCCCCGTGGCACCCATACGGATCCTGCGCAGCCCGGTGGACGTAGGACCACTCAACCTGTCCCTGCGCTGGCACCCCACCGTGACGGACGAGCCCGGCCACCGATGGTTTCGCGGTGTGCTGATGCGCGCGGCCGAACGCGTCGCCTAGGCCGGGGGCTCGTCCGGCGCCGCCGTCTCCCGGCTGTGCACGGCGCGGACAGCACCGGCTGCCTTCCTACTCTGCAGTCCGGCTCGACGACGCGCGCGTCCGGTGGCGGGGCCGCCGGCGTGCCGGCCGCACCGGCGGGAGCTCAGCCCCCTCCACCACCCGGTTGCGGATGGTGCCGATACCCTCGACGGTCATTTCCACGACGTCGCCGGGCCGCAGCGCGGGAGGGTCTTGCTTGCCGCGGCGCCCCCATAGCTCGGCCAGGCAGCCGCCGTTGCCGCACGTGCCCGAACCGAGCACGTCCCCGGCCCGCACCAAGGTGCCGCGCGATGCGTAGGAGATCAGCTCCTCGAACGGCCACCCCATGTTGCTCAGCAGGTCCTCACCGATCAGCTCGCCGTTGACCGCAACCCGCATGTCGAGGGCCAGGAAGCCCTCGGCGTCGCGGTAAGGGTCGAGTTCGTCGGCGGTCACCAGCCACGGGCCCAGCGTGGTCGCCGAGTCCTTGCCCTTCGCCGGGCCGAGCTGGACTTTCATCTCCCGGCGTTGCAGATCGCGGGCCGACCAGTCGTTGAGCACGCTGTAACCGAAGATGTGCTCGCGGGCCTGCTCAGGCGACAGCGAGGCGCCGTCGCGCCCATTGACGGCCCCGACGACGACGGCGACCTCGAGCTCGAAGTCGAAAAGCTCGGAACCCGGCGGCACGGCGACATCGTCGTAAGCGCCGACCAGCGCGTACGGGTTGGTGAAGTAGAACGTCGGCGCTTCGTACCATTCCGGCACCACACCCGCCCCTCCTGCGACGGACCGCACCACACCCTCGACGTGCTCCTCGAACGCGACGAAGTCTCGCACCGTCGGGGCCTCGATCGGTGGCAGCAGCCGGACCGCGTCGATCGGGGTCGGCGGGCCTGTGAGCGCCCGCTGACCGGCGGCCAGAGCGGCGGGCAGCCCGGCCCGCGCCAGGTCCAGCACGCCGGCCTCCGTCAGGCGGTGGAGGCCGTGTTCGCCGACAACGCCGTCGTGGACGTGTCCGGCCTCTTCCCAGCGCGCGAACCGCATCAGCCCGTCCTCTCCCGCGTCCGTTCGAACTGGTCCATCCGAGCAGCTGTCATCGAGTGCGTCTTGCGGCTCGCAACAGCACCGAAGCGGTCAGGTCTCAAGGTCGCTGAGCTCCAGGCCTTCGAGCTGGGCCAGGTAGGACTCGACGAACGACATGCTGAAGCCGCCGGCGAGACGCAGGGCGTAGTTGTAAAGCAGGAACGGGTGGACGCCGAGCTGGAACAGGCCACGGATGTCTGCCTTGGACAGGGCTTCGCGTTCCTGATCGGTCAGGTCGCGCTCGGCCAGCGCGCTCTGCGGGTCCTGCTGGATCCGCTGCGCCAGCGCGCCGTCGGCGGCGGCCTCCCACAGCACCCGGTTCGTGGCGTACTTGCTCATCGGGCCGCTCCCTGCGTCGTCGAGCCGGCGTGCCGGTCATCCCAGGCCAGGAACCCCGTTGGCAGTCCGACGGGGCTCGCGATCATTTCAGCGTGAGCCGGCACCGCACCGCCTACGGCGCCCAGTGCGAACAGGTAGTCCAGGAAGCCGGGCGTGCCGCTGCCCTGCGCGGCCAGCGTCTCGTAGGTGCTCTCCTCGATGAGGGTCTTGGTGTCACCGGCGGTGATCTGCTGCCATACCCGCCGGTCCCAGGCGGAGGCCGGTTCTCGCGTGAATCGCAGCATGGCGGGTCCGCCGACCGAGTTCGACAGGTGACCGCTGGCGATGATGGCCACCCGCAGGTCGGCCGGATGGGCCTCGATCATCTCGACGACAGCGGCGCCGAGGTCGTAGAAGCGACGGCCCGTGGCCACGGGCGGAGCCATCACGTTGGTGAACAGCGGGACGACGGGCAGGTCCTGTTCAGGCCGCAGGAAGTTCAGCGGCACGGTGAATCCGTGGTCGAGCAGGAAGTCGTCGCTGTAGGAGAAGTCGATGCCGTGCTGGAAGCCTTGGCGGAGCAGGTGGCGGGCCAGGTCGCCCTCGAGCGCGGTGTCGTAGGGGGTGATGCCGAACAGGTGCTGCTCGTGCGGGAACGGGCCGGACGCACGCGCCGCCTTGCCGATCAGGAATGTCGGCATGTTGTCGTAGAACCACTGATTGAAGTGGTCGCCGGACACCATGACCAGCACATCGGGACGCGCCGCCTCCAGACGGGCACGTAGTTCGGCGAACTGGGCGATCGTGCGCTGCAACGGCTCGGGAGCCGCGCTGCCCTGCGCCGCGACGCCGGGCAGTGTGGGGTCGTGCGGGACGCACAGCACCTGGACAACGGAAGCCATGGACAACCTTTCACCATTGCCTCGTGCGGCCCTTTCGGGCGGAGGACGAGGTCCGGGATGATGAGCTAACGGAGGATGACCTCGATTGTGCGCCGAGCGACCAGGCGTGCGACATACCCAGCCTTGTATGCGACCTATCGGCGGAACGGATATCGGTTGGCTCTACCGGCGTTCAGGCCCGCAGCACGGCCTACATTGCCGCCGCGGCAGCCTGGCGCAGCAGGTGCCGGAACCACCGGTGCCCTGGGTCGTTGGTCTCCATCGCGTCCCAGTACAGGGACAGCAGGTGCTCATTCCAGGGAAGGGGGGTCTCCAGGACCCGGACACCGGGCAGGTCGTCGAAGTGGGCGGCCAGCCGTTCGGGGACGACCGAGATCCGGTGACTGCGGGCCACAAGGAACGGAACGGCCTGGAAGCTTTCGACGGTGATTTCGATGTTGGGCTCGACTCCCAGGGCGCGGAGCCGCCGGACTGGAGTGATGGTCGAGAACAGCGTCGAACCGAAGGGCGCCACCCAGGGCAGCCGAGCAAGGTCCTCGATGGTCACCGTGTCGCCTATAGCGGCTTTCTCGCCCGCGATGCAGACCCATCGATCCTGGAGCAGCCTGATGCTTGGGTGCCCGCGGATGAAATCGGGCGGCAGGACGACACCGTCGGACTGGCGCAGCAGCTCATCGAAGTCGGGGGATGCGGCGCTCAGAAGCTGTAGGTTCAAGCGGACACCAGGGGCCTCGCTGTGGAGCAAGGTGACCAGCGGGCCGCTGAGGACAAGGACGGAGTAGTCCGACAGGACCAGATTGAACTCCCGTGTACTGGTCGCTGGATCGAATTCCGCCTCGAACAGCCGCTCCATCGTGTCCAACGCTGACTCGGCACGCTCCAGCAGGCTCTGGGCCAGTGGCGTGAGGTGGTACTCCCGGCCTACACGCACGAGCAGTTCATCGCCGAACCGCCGCCGGAGCCGGCCCAGAGCGTTGCTGGTGGCCGACTGCGTGAGCCCGACAACCTCCCCGGCGCGGGTGACGCTGCGCTCACGGAGGAGGGCGTGCAGTACTGGCAGGGACAGCAGATCCTGACTGCGGACGCCGTTGCGAGCACGGGGCAGCGACGATCGGATGGCAGCCCCGTCGCCGGGGACGGAATCTGGCCGCGGTAGCCGATCCATGCGCCGTGCTCCCTCCTGCTGGGTACGCGGACGCGGCGACATCTGCGACGCGATTGGTAGTGACCGCCCATCGTGGCACGGCGTCCGCACCATCAAAAGAGCTTCCCGGGCATTCACCGCATCCATACCTCACATACAGGATCGGGGCTTGGATGTGGCGCACATCACTAGCAGGATGACGACACCACGGCCACGGCCCTCGCTCCGCGAGGGCGTCTCCATCTCCCACGCAAACAACGATTCGGACCGTCCTGCCCGCCGTGCGGCTGCCGGCGAGCTCTGTCGTCCCGGGTACCGTCTCGATCGCACTGAAACTCCGGAGTGCTGCCATGACCACCATCCAGAACGCTCTCATCGTCGGCGGGGGAATCGCCGGGCTGACCGCGGCGGCCTCGCTGGCCCGCCTCGGGGTATCCGTTGACCTGGTGGAGCTCACCGATCGGCCCGCCGGCGCCGCCATCACGCTGCTCAACCGAGCCGTCGACGGCCTCGCGGAGATCGGCGTCCTTGACCGGTTCCTGGACGAGGGACTGGCGGTTTCTCCTCAGGACCTCTTCCGGTACTTCGACGCGAACGGTGAACCGATCCCCACCCCGCCCATGCCGCCGCGCCCGCCGTCGTCGCTGCCGCATGGCATCCTCATCCACCGCCAGACGGTCGCGTCGATTCTGCGAGGAGCCGCCGAGGCGGCCGGCGTGACCGTTCGGATCGGCGTCGGCCTCGCCGCACTGGAACAGTTGGAGGACTCCGTAACCGCCACGCTCACCGATAGGTCGTCGGGATCGTACGACCTTGTTGTGGGTGCGGACGGCGTCCGGTCGACAACCCGTTCGCTGATTATCGGGGACAGCGTGACCCCCGTCTATTCCGGAGTGACGATGTTCCGCTGCATCGTCGACGAAGTGCCGGACGTCGGGCCGGTCGGCTTTTACGAGTCCGAGCACCTCAACGTCACCCTGCGCCTGCGAGACGGCCGCGTCTACCTGGCGACTGGCCGAAGCTATGCGCAAAGGCCGCGCTTCGGCCCGGCCGAGGCGCGGCGGATCGTGCGGGAAAACCTACAGGGCTTCACGGCTCCGCTGCAGCGCGCGCTGCAGGAGCGCCTCACTGAGGACACGAGGATCATCATCAACGATTACGACTGGCTGATGGCGCCGGCCCCGTGGTATCGCGGCCGGGTCCTGCTCATCGGCGACGCGGCGCATGCCACGACCGCGCACCTGGCCTCCGGCGGTGGCATGGCCATCGAGGACGGCGTCGTCCTCGGCCAAGAACTCGCGGCGGGCGGGCCGGTCGAGGATGTCCTGCAGCGGTTCATGGCGCGTCGATTCGATCGGACGCGGCTGGTCGTGGAGACAAGCGTGGACCTCGACCGGATGCAGCGCCGCGGCGAGCCGATCGCCGCCCAGAACCAGATGCGGGCTCGCGCGATGAACGCCCTGGCCCGCCCTTACTGATGGCCGCGGAATGGAGCCAGACATGACTGATCTGATGAGAACCTACGCACTCTACGACTTCAGCGAGCAGGCGAGGCTCACCGACCTGCCGGTTCCTGAGCCCGGCTCCCGGGAGGTTCGGATCCGTGTGAGGGCGTCCTCGGTGAATCCGGTCGACGCCGCCTCAGCCGCCGGCTTCTTCCGCGCGATGTCCGAGTATCGCTTCCCGGCCGTCCTGGGCCGTGATGTCGCCGGCACCGTGGACCGCGTGGGGGCCGAGGTGACCGGCTTCCGGCCCGGCGACGAGGTGTTCGGGATGGTGAAACGAGAGTACATCGGCGACGGCACCTTCGCCGAGTTCGTCGTTGTTCCCGAGGACCGGTTCATCGTGCACCGCCCGGAAGCCCTCGGGCTCACCGAGGCCGGCGCCATCGGGCTGGCGGCTGTCACCGCCCTGCAGTGCCTCGATCAGCTCGCCTGTGTTCCCGGCGCCACCGTCCTGCTCAACGGGGCCACTGGTGGCGTCGGCGCGTTCATCATCCAAGCGGCGGCCTCGGCTGGACTGCGGGTCGTGGCCACCGCTCGGCCCGGTGCCGAGGAGCAGCACGTCCGGGCCTTGGGTGCCACGGACACCGTGGACTGGAGCGGGGATGTTGCCGCCGACGTCCGCAAGCGTTTCCTGGACGGCGTCGGCGGCGTTGTCGACCTGGTCTCACGTGACCCGGGCATCTTCAGGGTGATGGCCGATCTCGTGCGGCCTGGTGGCGTTGCGGTCTCGACGCTGGGCGCCGCCCGCGAGGGGATCGGTGAGGGCCGCCGGGTGAGCAATATCCACTCGGAAGGCGACCCGGCCCTGCTGCGCCGCGTGGCGGATCTTGCAGTGAAGGGGGTGCTGCGCGTCCCGCTGGTCGAGGTGCTGCCATTCAAGCGGATCGACGAGGCGTTCACGCTGCTCGCCTCCGCGCCGCTCGGAAAGGTCGGGCTGTCGCTGTCGTGACGACGATCGATGTGGGTGCACGGGGGAACTCCGCCCCGCACTGTACGTCAGTTGAGCTGCGCGCAGGTCGAGGTTGGCGGTGGCTCTGCGTCCGGCAGTCCTCCTGGGCATGGCCTGATCAGCGTCCGCGGTCGGCGGGATTGATGGGCTGGGTGCCGTCACTGCTGGCATCGGGCCCATCGATGTGGTGCTGTTGGAGAAGCGCGTCTGGCGCGCGGGCGGTCTGAACGCCTCCGCCTGTGCTCGCCTGGCGGCGATGGTGCAGTGTGGCTATCGCTGGCTCGGCGCGTTCGACGACCCCGGCCCCCGGATCGTTGGGGAGTCCCGGCCTGCACGACATCACCAGCACCTTCAGGCGATGACGTGGAGTAAGGCTTGGCACGCTCGATGAGGTGTTTGCCTCCACCGACGCGTGAAACGCGAAATACCAGTCCGGCTGCCGTCCCGCTTTCTACGACGCGCTCGCCGGGTGCTTTAGTCTCTGGCCTCGAAGGCATGTAGCGGTCCTGGACCTGGGCACCGGTACCGGCGTGATCGCCTTGCCCGTGGCGAAGCTCATCGACCTGTACCGCTTCAAAAGTCATCGCAGGGCGCTTGACCTGCGGATCGACCTGATGCGGTGGTACGGGCAAGATCGGTTCTTGTGTCTCTCTGTCTCCTGTATCTGATCGTGCTCCGGGTGTTCGGCTGGCTGGCGCTGCTGGGTCGGAGCGAGGCGGTCAAGGATGTCGAGATCATAGTGCTGCGGCATGAAGTGGCGATATTGCGGAGGCAAGTCACCCGGCCGAAGCCGGACTGGGCTGATCGGGCGGTCCTGGCCGCGCTGGCACGGTTCCTGCCGCCCGGGTTGCGGGCTCATCGACTGGTGGCGCCGGCCACCCTGCTGGCCTGGCACCGGCGCCTGGTCCGAGATCGGTGGACGTATCCGCACCAGTCCGGCCGTCCGAGGACGCGCAAGGAGATCCGGGAGTTGGTGGTGCGCCTGGCGTGGGAGAACCCGTCCTGGGGGTATCGCCGGGTGCACGGTGAACTGGTCCGGCTCGGCTATCGCGTGAGTGAAGCGACCGTGCGGCGGATCCTGCGGGGCCGGAGGGTCGGCCCGGCGCCCCGAGACGTCGGCACCTCCTGGCGAACGTTCCTGCGCACCCAAGCACAAGGTTTGCTGGCCGTCGACTTCTTCCACATCGACACGATCTCCTTGAAGCGTTTGTACGTGCTGTTCGTGATGGAAGTCGCCACCCGGCACGTGCACATCCTCGGCGTGACCGCCAACCCGACCGGTGTCTGGACGGCTCAGCAGGCCCGCAACCTGCTCATGGACCTCGGCGTCCGGATCAGCTCGTTTCGCTTCCTCATCCGCGACCGAGACACCAAGTTCACTGATGTCTTCGACGCGGTCTTCGCCGGTGCGGGCGTGACGGTGGTGAAGACGCCGCCGCGGACGCCGCGGGCCAACTGCTATGCCGAGCGGTGGGTGCGCACGGTGCGGACCGAATGCACCGACCGCATGCTGATCTACAACGAACGGCACCTGCGGTCCGTTCTGATCGAGTATGCCGCTCACTACAACGGCCACCGGCCGCACCAGTCCCGCGCGCAGCGGCCACCCGATCATGACGAGCAGACCGTTGTACCGCTGGAAGGCCGGATCGAACGCCGGAGAGTGCTTGGCGGGCTGATCAACGAGTACCACCGAGCCGCGTAGCCACTCTGGAGAACTTCCAGCTCAAGGCCTACGTGATGAATTTTGAAGCGGTACAGGACCGAGCCTTTCTCGCCGCGCTCCTGACCTCGCTGCCCCGCGCTGCCCTGCGCCAACTGCGACTCATCGTCCGGCCGGATACCGTCCTACGGTGGCATCGCGATCTGATGAAACGGCGTCATGCCCGTACCTGCCGACCGAAGCGGCCCGGGCGCCCGCCCACCGTCCGCTCCATCCGCACCCTCATCCTGCGCTTGGTTAGGGAGAACCCCGGCTGGGGCTACCGGCGGATCCACGGAGAGCTCACCACCCTCGGCATCAAGGTCGCGCCATCCACGGTGTGGGAGATCCTCAAGCAGGAAGGTCTTGATTCGGCGCCCGAGCGGCCGTCCACCACGTGGGCCGACTTTCTGCGCTCCCAAGCCGACGCCATACTAGCCGCCGACTTCTTCGAGACCGTCACCCTGAACGGGCAGCGCCAGTACATCCTGGCCGTCATCGAGCACGCCACCAGGCGCATCCGCGTGCTCGGCACCACCGCGCACCCGAGCGCGAATTGGGTCACCCAGGCGATCAAGAACCTGGTGATGGACCTGAACGATGCGGGCTGCCGGGCGCGCTTTCTGATCCGAGACAGGGATGGCAAGTTCCCGGCCCTCATGGACGAGGTCCTCGCCGACGCCCGCATCACGACGGTACTCACCGGCATTCGGATGCCGCGCATGAACTCCATCATGGAGCGATGGGTGCAGTCCTGCCGCCGTGAACTCCTCGACCGCTGCCTGCTCTGGAACGAGCGCCACCTGCGGCACGCCCTTCGCGAGTACGAACACTTCTACAACCAGCACCGAGCCCACCAAGCCCTGGACCAAGCTGCTCCACTGCGCTCTACCCCGGGCTCAATCACCGATCCAGCCCTAATCGTCAACCTCAACGTACGCCGAAGAGACCGGCTCGGCGGCGTCCTCCACGAATACTCACATGCCGCTTGACCTGCACGGATGGAATTTTCGGCAGGCGCACAGTTCCGCGTCCAGCTCCAGCAGCTCGCCGGCGTCGCCGCCGAAGTCATTGAGGAGGTCCGGCATCCGTTCCAGCGGGATGCCAGGCGCTTGAATCCGCAGGAGGCGGATCAAGTCGTGGGTTGTACTTGGGGTAGCCGTTGCCCCCGCGTTCCGGCTCGGCGAGGACGCCGACCTGATGGTATTGGCGCAGCGCTCGGACGGTCACTCCGGCGAGTCGCGCCAGCTCCCCGCTATGCACTACTGACCACCGTCGACTCGTCGTTCTCTGTCTCGGGTTCCAGGCTACGCAGGGAGCGTACGGACAGACCCAGGACGAGAACGATCAGCCACATCGCAGCTGCAAGCCAGCCTTGACCCTGCCCCTGGGGCACAGGAGAAGCTCGTCGCATGGACATCGCAGACATCGCGCCCCACGCGAAACCGCATGTTAGCCGGCCCGGGTGGCTTGAACTTATCGTCGGACTCGTCGTCGCACTGATCTTGTATCTGGTGGGCGGTATCGTCGGCTATCTCGTACCCGAGAACGGAGCCCTGTCAGCCGGACACCTCGCATTCATTGAGTCGGCCGTGGCCCCCGCCGGGGGCTTCTTCGCCGCGGTCCTCGTACGGATCCGCCGTCTCGGCCCGTTCGGGTTTCACCGAGTCCGCCCCGCCTGGATTCTCGCCGGCGCGGGGGCCGGTATTGCGTGCTTCTTCCTCAGCTGGCCCGTGTCTTGGCTTCTCGATCCTCTGTTCCCCGGCTCCGAGGCCGTCCAGCAGACCTACCGTGACGCAACCCAGCTGAACCTGCTGTCACTCGCTGTCACGGTCTTCCTCGGAGGAATCCTGTCTCCGATCGGCGAAGAGCTGCTGTTCCGGGGCCTCCTCGCCAACTTCCTCTTCCGGTGGGGCCCCTGGGTAGGAGTTCTCGTGAGCGCTGCGATCTTCGCCGTCGCTCACGGCGTCAACGCTGTGATGCCCGTCGCGTTCGTCGTCGGTGTCGCGACCGGTGTCCTCTTGCGAGCGTCAGGGTCGATGTGGCCCGCGATCGCCGTGCACATCGTGTACAACTCGGCAGGGTTGGTCTATCACGGGATCACGAGCTGAAAGGAGCAGCACAGTGGCTTGGAGCACCAGACAACTGGCGGAACTGGCAGGAACAACCGTCAAAGCCGTCCGCCACTACCACGAGGTCGGACTCCTCGAGATGCCCGAGCGCACCGCTAACGGATACAAGCAGTACAGGACCGCTCACCTCGTCCGCCTCATCCACATCAGCCGGTTGAAAGACCTCGGCATTCCTCTGAGTGATATCGCCGACATCGACGACACCGGACAAGACCTTCAAGACGCCATACGCGTCATCGACGAGGAACTCGCACAGACCATCAGCCGGCTGCAGCGCGTACGTGCGGATCTCGCGGTGCTCCTGACCAACCGTGCTCCCCTCACGACCCCATCGCCATTCGAACCGGTCGCGGGAGCACTCTCGGAGCGAGACCGATCCCTGATCACCGTCTATTCACAGGTCTTGCAGAGCGACGCTCTTGACGACTTACGGCAGCTCATGACTGAACGAGGAGACGAACCAGACGAGTTCGATCTCCTCTCTGAAGACGCTGACGACGAAGCAATCGATGCCGTGGCAGACGACCTCGCCTCCGTTATCCAGCACCACCAAGCCCGATTCCCTCGGATGGTCGACGTCACCAAATCGTCTGCGTCCAGCCCGCAGAAAGCCGCCGACGTGATCGTGTCCGCCGTGGGTGAGCTGTACAACGAAGCGCAGCTCAAAGCCCTGGCCAAAGCTCACCAGATCATCGCTCAGGACCGACAAAGGCGACAGTGAGGCTTTTCGAGCTCCCACCCGGACCGCAGGGATGTCGGTCCCGAACCGGCAGCCATCCGCTCAACAGGACATCGAGTCTCAAGAAGGCAAAGGAAACATGACGCATAACCCGCTCAGCGCGATGTCCTCCACGGACTCTTCGGCGAAGACGTCCTCGCTCGCACCTCGTCCGATTCGGCCCGGAGCGGAGTACCAACGCGTGCTCGCGAGCGATAGACGCCGCATCGGGCGGGGCATCCTGGCGATCATCCTGCTTATCGGCGGCATGTTCGGTCTCACATTCGGAGCGGTCCAGATCGCGTTTCGCATCGACGCCGCGCTGGGACTGAGCGGGTACACCGCGAGCATCCACGTCGCAGCGATGCTCCCCATCGCCCTGCTGATTCCGTGGAGCATGCTGATTCAAAGATGGTTGTACGGGGTCCGGGCCGCTTCGTTGACCTCGGTACTGAATGTCTTTCGCACCGCTGTCTTCGGCAAGGCGATACTGATCGTCCTCCCGCTGTGGGCGATCAACCTCGTCGTCTCCACCCTGGTGATGGGCAGCACGACAACCACCTGGACCACGGTCGGACTCGCCTCGGTCTTCCTCGTCACTCTCCTCTTGACACCGCTGCAGGCCGCAGGAGAGGAATACGGATTCCGCGGCCTTGTGTTCCGAGTCGCCGCGAGCTGGGCGAAGGGCCCGCGCGCAGCATTGCTGCTCGGCGTCGCCGTATCCAGCATCCTCTTCGCCGTGGTTCACTTCTCGACCGACCCCTGGGTGAACCTCTACTACCTCGTCTTCGCATCCACCCTCGCGATCATCACCTGGAGAAGCGGCGGACTCGAGATCGGCATCGTCATCCACGCGGTGAACAACACGATCGGCTTCCTCATCCTCCTTGTCCTGCACGCGGACTTCACCGCAGCCAATGACCGATCCGATGGGGTCGGTTCGGCGATCATGCTGCTTCCCTGCGCATTGCACATCGCAATCACCGCATGGGTCTGGTGGCAAACCCGAAACTCCGGGCCCGCCCTCACCCCGGGTGAAGGACCGATCGTCGAGGCGGCGCGGGTCGTGTCGGGGGAACGTGCGGCAGACACCCGCGTGGAATAGAGGCCGACGGCCGCAAGTACATCGCCATGCGCGAATCGCGGGCTGATGGTCACTGCTTCGTGGCCGACGCCGTGGCGCGCGGCGCGGTGGCGGTCCTGGTCGACCGCATGGCGATCGGCGAGCCCCTGCCGGAGAATGTGTGCATGGTGCGGGTGGCCGACACGCGTGCGGCAGCGCCCTGGGTGGCCTCTCGCTACTTCGGGCAGCCGTCACGGGACATGGACGTGGTCGCGGTCATCGGCACCAACGGCAAGAGCAGCATCAGCTACATGATCGAGTCTGTGCTGCGGATGGGCGCGCGAGCCCGGGGCGGGGTCATCGGCACGGACGGAAGCCGCGTGGGCGACGAACCGATCTGGGTCGACAAAACGACGCCCACCACCCCGGAGGCGGCGGAACTGCAGCTCATCCTGCGCACCATGCGTGATCGCGGAGCGAGCAGCGTCGTTTTGGAGGCGTGTGGGTGCCCGAATCTCGGCCGTTGGGGCCGACCTGGGGGTTGGTGTTCCATTCTGGCGGGCATGATCGCTTTTCATGGCGCTGCGGTTGCTTTATCTGATCTTCGTTCGGCTCGCGGGTTGGCTGGTGCTGCTGGGTCGCTCGCAAAGGTCGAAGGACGCGGAGATCCTCGTCTTGCGTCATCAGCTCGCGGTGTTGCGTCGGCAGGTGGCCAGGCCTCGGCCGTCGTGGGCGGATCGGGCGGTGATCAGCGCACTGGCGCGGCTGCTGTCTCCGGCCGGTCGTCGACGGTTGTTCGTGACGCCGGGGACGCTGCTGCGTTGGCACGCCGACCTGGTACGGCGGCGCTGGACCTTCAAACGCCGCAGCCAGGGGCGGCCTCCCACCCGCGCCTCCATCCGGACCTTGGTGCTTCGTCTGGCCCGGGAGAATCCGCTGTGGGGTTACCGGCGGATCGCCGGAGAACTCGCCGCTTCGGGGTACCGGGTCGGGGCCTCCACAGTGTGGCTCATCTTGAAGAAGGCCGGCATCGACCCAGCGCCGCGACGCGCAGGACCGACCTGGAGTGAGTTCCTGCGTGCTCAAGCTGAAGGGATCTTGGCGTGCGACTTCTTCCACTGCGACACCGTGCTGTTCAAGCGCCTATATGGCCTGGTCGTCATGGAGATCAGCACCCGCCGTGTGCACGTTCTCGGTGTCACCGAGCACCCGACCGGGCCGTGGGCTGCGCAGCAGGCCAGGAACCTGATGATAGAGCTGGGGAACAGGGCGCAGGGGTTCAGGTTCCTCATCCGCGATCGGGATAGCAAGTTCACCGCGGCGTTCGACGAAGTCTTCACGGCCGCAGGCATCCGCATTCTCAAGAGTCCGCCTCGGGCTCCGCGGGCCAACGCGTTCGCCGAACGCTGGATCGGCGGCTTGCGCAGAGAACTTCTCGATCGGATCCTTATTGTCAACGCCCGCCATTTACGACGCGTGCTGGCTGCCTACGAGATCCACTTCAATGCGCATCGCCCACATCGCTCCCTGAGCCAAGCCGCTCCGCTGCGGGCCCTTCCCGATCCGGCCGAGGGCGATATCAAGGTCATTCGACGTGACCGCCTCGGCGGGCTGATCCACGAGTACGCGCAGGTCGCTTAGGGCGGCCGAGTTGTTGGCACCCACACGCCCAGACCGCCCGGCTGATCACTCTGCCGGCCCACGCTGGCGACGCCACAACCTGAACCACCGAACCCAGCAGGCCCGTCGTTTCTTCGGCGGGCCTGCGTCTTTGTCCTCAGCGCTGTCGTGCAGGTGATGCAGCCGATCGATCCCTAACCCGTCCTGTAAACAGGGCCGAGAGGATCGCCGCGAGAAGCAGCGGATCTTTTATCTGCTGGTCACGAGCGGCCTGGTGGGCAAGAAGAGCCAGCTTGGACAACTCTTGACCGTACATCAGGCGACCGCTGACCGACGACGCTGCGCAGACCTTCTGGCTTGATCTTTTGGTGACCGTC
This sequence comes from Nonomuraea sp. NPDC003201, assembly GCF_053590415.1. NCBI lineage: Bacteria > Bacillati > Actinomycetota > Actinomycetes > Streptosporangiales > Streptosporangiaceae > Nonomuraea > Nonomuraea sp. NPDC003201. The sequence goes on along the minus strand of NZ_JBSFTC010000020.1, from coordinate 16,185 downwards.
GCTGGGGTCTGAGTTGACGGTGGCGATCTAAATGATCTACCGCGATACACGGTCCGTACACAAGAGCAACCACCGAGCAACCAACCATGGTCAACAACGAAGTCCGAGGCTGGCGAGAACCGAGAAACCCCAGGTCGAACGCGGTGTTGGAGAGTAGGGCGGGTGGGACTTGAACCCACGACCCACGGATTATGAGTCCGATGCTCTGACCGGCTGAGCTACCGCCCCTGGATTAAGTTGTGTGACGTGCGGTGGGACGTCGGAAGACCGCGCCGAGCCCCTGCGCATGCTAAGGCTAGAGCATCGGATGCGGTCGTGGCGTCCGGCCGAACGGGAGACGGGTCTCCGCGGACATCATTCCATGCCCGGCAGTGTTGTTGGAGCCTCGGTCGATCATATTCGGGGTCTTCGCTACCAGCGGAGTCGTAAGGGATTGATGAGCGGTAGCGTCTGGGCGTGGCCGTGACGCTGGGTTACGAGACTCACTCCATCGCCGTGGACAACGAAACGGGCATTGCCACCGGGTGGTTGCTGGGGGAGTTGTCTGCGCGGGGCGGGAACTGGCTGTGGAGCCGGGGGCGTGGCGGATGGCGGTGGATGTCGTTTGCGCCTCCGAGCTGGGGCGGGGCGTGTAGACGGCGGGGATCGCTTTTGCGGGCAGCGGCAAGGAGGTCAGGCTCGATCGGCGGCTCAGGGAGTGCGATTACGGGATCTGCAACGGGCGGACGGTCGGTGAAGTGGCGGCGTTGTGGAGTAGGCACATCGATATGCCGTGGCCTGGCTGGCAGAGCAATCGGCAGGTTGTGGCGGAGATGGCGGGGGTTCTGCGGGAGGTGATGGACGAGTGGCAAGGGGGTCTGGTGCTCGTGGTGTCGCATCCCGTCAATCGGTGGGCGCTGCAGAATTTGCTGGATGGGGCTCCGTGGAGGAGTTGGTTCATGCGCCGTTTGGGTGGTGGTCGGGGTGGGAGTACGGCATCTCCTGAGGTGGGGTGGTATGTGGGGGAGGGGTGGGGTGCCCTCCCCGGCGTGGTGGTTTGGGTTCAAGGGGTGGGGGTGGAGTCCGGGGTAGATGGTGGTCTGGGGCGGGGCGCGACTTGCGGCCTGGGGCTTATGGGGCGGTGCCGTAGCTGGGGTTGCGGACCAGCCAGTCGTGGTAGATCGGGCTGCGGCGTACGGCGTCCATGTGGGCCTGTTTGGCCTGTGCCACCACCCAGTCGGCCTTGGGGGCGGTGGGGTGGTGGCCGAGGAGTTGGCGCCAGCGCAGTGGCGCGCCGGCGAACGGCACCATGGTCAGGCCCTGGGCGGCCTGGTGGGTGGCCTGGCAGAGCACGACCGCGCGGCCGACCTGGGCGAGGTGGGTGCAGGTTGACACGTCCGTCTCGTAGATCGTGCCCGGGGTGAACCCCGCCCGCGCGCACGCTGTGGCGAAGCAGTCGGCGAAGCAGCCGTCGCCGGGCGTCACCGCCCACTGTTCGCCGGCGAGGTCGGCGAGCTCCACCTCCTTCTCCTTGGCGGCCGGATGGTCCTCGCCGACCAGGCAGAACACGGGGTCGAGGCTGATCGTCTCCCACACGAGCGCGCCGGTCGGGGTGCCGGAGTCGCCGCAGGCGCCGGTCAGCACGTAGTCGAGGCGGCCGAGCTCGACCATGCTGGTCAGCTCGTGGGCCGACCAGGAGGTGTACGTGCTGACCGCCCCTTCCGCGGCGAGCCGGTCGACCAGGCCGCCCAGTATGGGGCCGTTGGTGGCGCCGATGCGGAATCCGGGGGAGGGGGCGGCGGCGAAACGTACGGCTTCCTCCTGCAGCTCCTGCGCCGCGGGAAGCAGTACTCGTGCCCTGGAGAGCACGAGCTCGCCCAGCCTGGTGGGTCGCGCGCCATGCCTGTCGCGCTCGAACAGCGTGCCGCCGAGCACCCGCTCGATGCGCTTGAGCTGGGCGGTCAGGGCCGGCTGGGCCAGCCCGAGCTGGGATGCGGCCTTGCTCACACTTCCCGCGTCCGCGACCGCACGGACGATCCTGAGGTGCCTGAGCTCGAGGTCCATAAGGGGACGGTAAGGCGGCGATCTCTTACAAACAATGCCCATATGTCAGGAAATGTGACAGATATTGTCGAGGGTCTCTGGGGTAGGGGGAGCCCATGACGACGATGGGAATAGATCCGGCGCAGCTCAGCGACGACGATCTGGTCCGCGAGCTGCGGCAACTGCACGCCACCCGGAGCGACACCTTCTTCCACGGGTCGGACGACGCTCTGGCGGTGCACACGTCCCGGATGAACGAACTGGAATCCGAGTACCTTCGCCGCAACCCGGACCGTGAGGTCGACCCGAACCGGCTGAGGGAGGGGGCGAGACAGCGATCATGATCGAGGTCCACGATGTGCAGGCTCTGTCGGACGTCGACGTCTACGTCTACGAGGCGGTGGCGTCCCTGGCGGTGGAGCACGGCATGGCGGAACCGGCCGCGCTGGTGCGGGCGTCCGGGCTGGCCGAGGAGCAGGTGCGCGAGAGCCTCAAGCACCTGATCGAGCATGGGTATGTGGTGCCCAAGGAGGACGGGTACGCCCTTGGGGCACATACGTTCGAGGTCGAGTACTGAGGGTCTGAGGGTCTGAGGGTCTGAGGGTCTGAGGGTGCTGAGGGTGCTGAGGGTGCTGAGGCATCGTCGGCCGTCCCCGGCGCGCGTATGAGCGGTCCACCCGGTCCATCCCGGTCCGCCCGGTGTGCTGATCGCGCGCTGCCTGGACGAGATCTCGGCGATGTGATCGCGGCGCGTAGGGCCTGCGATGAACGGGCGAACCGAGCTGGTCAGAGGCGTCTGGCCCGGACCGGTGCCATAAAAGGTGCCGGTCAGGGCCGTCGGCCGGGGCTGCGAAAGGTGCCGGTCTGGGCCGACGGGCGGGGCTGCGAAAGGTGCCGGTCTGGGCCGACGGGCGGGGCTGCGAAAGGTGCCGGTCAGAGCTGCCGGGCCGGGGCCACGAAAGGTGGCTGCTGGGCCGGGGCCATGAAAGGTGCTGGTCAGGGCCGGGGCCCGGAGAGGGCGGTCAGAGGCGTCTGGCTCGGGCCCAGGCCACGAACGCGCCGCCGAAGACGGCCATGGCGAGGCCGGTCCACAGGTTGATCGCGCTCCCGAGCGCCCCTGCGACGACGAGGATCACCCCGTACACCAGGAACAACCCGCCGATCACCATCCGGATGTCACTCACAGGATCACCCCGTACATCACAACGGCCAGGACGAGGGCGCCCGTGCCGAGCAGCACCGGCGAGCGGTACCAGCGCGCGTCGCCCGCGAGCGCGTCGTCCTCCAGGTCGGTGGCGTTGAGCCCGTACACGAGCCCGCGCAGCTCCTCGGCGGGCTTGGGCGTGGTGACCAGCGTGACCGCCACGGACACGATCACGTCCACGACGAACGCCAGGCCCGCGCCCCAGAAGCTGGCGTTCAGCTCGGTGCCGAAGTCCACGATCCCGGCCTTGAACGCGATGTACGACGCGAAGGCCGCCAGCGTGCCGGCGAGCAGTCCCCAGAAGCCGGCCCACGGCGTCATCCGCCGCCAGAAGAGTCCGACGATGAACGTCGCGAAGAGCGGCGCGTTGAAGAACGAGAAGAGGGCCTGCAGGTAGTTCATGATGTTGGAGTACCCGGCCGCGATGAACGCCGTCCCGACGCCCAGCGCCACGCCCGCGACGGTCGCGATCCGGCCCACCCGCACGTAGTAGCCGTCGTCGCGGTCCGGCCGCAGGTGCGACTGCCAGATGTCGTTGGTGAACACCGTGTTGAACCCGCTGATGTTGGCCGCCATCCCCGCCATGAACGAGGCCAGCAGCCCGGTCACCGCGACCCCGAGCACGCCGTTCGGCAGCAGGTCCCGCATGAGCATCGGGATCGCGTTGTTGTACGGCTGCCCCTCCCCCCAGCCGCTGAACAGCACCAGCGCGATCATCCCCGGCAGCACCGTCACCAGCGGGATGAACAGCTTCGGGTACGCGGCGATGATCGGCGTGAGCCGGGCCGCGTTCGTGTTCCTGGCCGACAGCGCCCGCTGCACCTCGGCGAAGTTCGTGGTCCAGTACCCGAAGGACAGCACGAACCCGAGGCCGAACACGATCCCGATCCAGTGCGCGTGCATCGGGTTGTCGCCCGCCGTGCCCGCCCACGTGTGCAGGCCGCCTTCGCCGAGCGGGCTCTGCCGTACCTTGTCCGCCAGCCCCGAGAAGCCGCCCACCTTGATCAGCCCGAGCACGGTCAGCGGGATCAGTCCGGCGAGGATCACGAAGAACTGCAGGACCTCGTTGTAGATCGCCGAGGAGAGCCCGCCGAGCGTGATGTACGCCAGCACGATCACCGCCGAGACCACCACCGAGACCGGCAGCGGCCAGCCCAGCAGCGCCTCCATGACCAGGGCGAGCGCGTAGAGGTTCACGCCCGCGATGAGGATCTGCGCGACCGCGAACGTGATCGCGTTCAGCAGCTGCGTGGCGCCGTTGAAGCGCTTGCGCAGGAACTCGGGGACGCTGCGGACCTTGGAACGGTAGTAGAAGGGCATCATCACGATGCCGAGGAACACCATGGCGGGCACGGCGCCGATCCAGTAGTAGTGCACGGTCATGGCGCCGTACTGCACGCCGTTGGCCGCCATGCCGAGGATCTCGATCGCGCCCAGGTTGGCCGAGACGAACGCGAGCCCGGTGATCCACGCGGGCAGGCCGCGCCCGGCGAGGAAGAAGTCGAGACTGGAGCTGATCCGTTTGCGGGCGGCTAACCCGATGGCGAGCACGGTGGCGAAGTAGATGGCGATGAGGACGTAGTCGAGGAGGTTAACGTCGAGACGCACGGCAAGCCCGCTACCCCGGAAACGTCCGGCATCACGCGGACCTGCCACGCGGGCGTACTGTCGAGGTGTGGACGTCGCCGATCTCAGCCCGGCGCAGGCGCGGGAGCGCTTCCGCGCCGGCGAGCGCGTGCCCACGGCGGGGTGGTGCCTGGGGTGGACGCAGGCCAACCTGATCGCCGTGCCCCGGCGGCTGCGGTACGAGCTGCTGCTGTTCGCCCAGCTCAACCCGCAGGCGTGCCCCGTCCTGGACGTGGGGGAGCCGGGCGCCTGGTCCACGCCGCTGTTCCCCGGCGACCTCCGTACCGATCTGCCCGGATACCGGCTCTACCGCGACGGCGAGCCGGTCGCGGACCTCGGCGACGTGGTGGAGCGGTGGCGGGACGACCTGGTGCCGTTCCTCATCGGGTGCAGCTTCACCTTCGAGCGGGCGCTGCTCGCGGCCGGGGTGCCGGTGCGGCACCTGGAGCTGGGGACGAACGTGCCGATGTACGTCACGGACGTCGCCTGCACGGCGGCCGGGAGCCTGTCGGGGCCGCTGGTCGTGTCGATGCGGCCGGTGCCGGGCGAGCTGGTGAAGACCGCGATCGAGGTGAGCGGGCAGTATCCGCTGGTGCACGGGGCGCCGGTGCACGCCGGGGACCCAGCGGGGATCGGGATCCACGATCTGGCCCGGCCGGACTTCGGCGATCCGGTCGAGGTGCGGGAGGGGGAGGTGCCGCTGTTCTGGGCGTGCGGGGTGACGCCGCAGGCGGCGGTCATGGCCAGCGGCGTCGAGTACGCGATCGGCCACCTGCCGGGGCACATGGCGATCCTGGACGCCCGCGACGACGACTACCGCGTGCCGTCCTGACCGCCTTGCCGTCCTGACACCCGCGTACGCGGATTTGCGTACGCGGGTGCCTCGTCTCGGCGGACGACCCCGGGCGCCGCCCAGGTCAGACTTCTTGACCATGCTGACCGTCTTGACCAGGGCGTTCCGGGTGCCGGAGCTGCGTAAGAAGCTGCTGTTCACGCTGGGACTGATCGCGTTGTTCCGCCTCGGGCAGCTCATGCCCTCCCCGGGGGTGGACGTGGTGGCCGTACGGGAGTGCGTGGGGTCGGCCAGGGGCGGGCTGTTCGACATGGTGCAGATGCTCAGCGGGGGCGCGATGCTGCAGCTGTCGGTGTTCGCGCTGGGCGTCATGCCGTACATCACGGCCAGCATCATCATGCAGCTCTTCGCCGTGACGGTGCCCAGACTGGAGGCCCTCAGGAAGGAAGGGCAGCGGGGCCAGGCGAAGATCACCCAGTACACGCGGTACCTGACCGTCGGGCTCGCCGTGCTGAACGCCGGGACGATCGTCGCGCTCGCCCGATCCCGGCAGCTGCTGCCCGGGTGCGCGAAGCCGCTGCTGCGTGACGAGGGGCTGCTGCCCGTGGCCGTGATCGTGCTGACCATGGTGGCCGGGGCCTGCGTGGTCATGTGGCTCGGCGAGCTGGTCACGGACCGGGGCATCGGGAACGGCATGTCCATCCTGATGTTCACGCAGGTCGTGGCCGTCTTCCCGGGGTACATGGCGAAGATCTTCGTGATGAGCCCGGTGAGCTTCGTGGTGATGATGGCGGCCGGGCTGTGCCTGGTGGCGGCCGTGGTGTTCGTGGAGCAGGCACAGCGGCGGATCCCGGTGCAGTACGCGAAGCGGATGGTGGGGCGGCGGATGTACGGCGGCACCAACACCTACATCCCGCTGAAGGTGAACCAGGCGGGGATCGTGCCGGTGATCTTCACCTCCTCGCTGCTGTACCTGCCGACGCTGGTGGCGCCGCTGCTGGGGGACTCGGCGCGGACGTGGGTGGAGCTCAACCTGACCTCGGGGACGCATCCCCTCTACATGAGCGTGTACGTGCTGCTCATCGTCGCCTTCGCCTACTTCTACGTGTCGATCACCTTCAACCCCGTGGAGGTGGCGGACAACATGCGGCGCTACGGGGGATTCGTTCCCGGGATCCGGCCGGGCGGGCCCACGGCGCGATACCTGGCGTACGTGCTCTCCCGGCTGACCGCGCCCGGGGCGCTCTACCTGGGGGTGCTGGCGCTGCTGCCGCTGGTGGCGTTCGCGATCCTCCGGGATCCGGGTACGCAGCAGAACTTCCCGTTCGGCGGGACGAGCGTGCTGATCATGGTCGGGGTGGGGCTGGACACCGTCAAGCAGATCGAGTCCCAGCTCCAGCAGCGCAACTACGAAGGCTTCCTGCGCTGAGTCACACGCTGAGCCCGGCTCGCATGGCGAAGACCACGAGCTGGGCCCGGTCCCTGGCATGCAGCTTGAGCATGGCGCGGCTGACGTGGGTGCGGACGGTGTCGGGGCTGATCACCAGCTCCTTGGCGATCTCCTCGTTCGACCGGCCGGTGGCCACCCACGCCACCAGCTCCCGTTCGCGGGGCGTGAGCGTCTCCAGCCCTTCGACCGGCTCGGTGCCGTGCCGCCCGAACCTCCCGATGACCTTCTTCGTGATCGCCGGTGACAGCAGCGCCTCCCCGGCGGCCACCACGCGTACGGCGTTGACCAGCTCCTCCGGGGCGCTGTCCTTGAGCAGGAAGCCGCTGGCGCCGGCCTGGAGGGCGGCGAAGACGTACTCGTCGACGGCGAAGGTCGTCACCACGACGATCCTGGTGGCGCGCAGCTCGGGGTCGTCGGCGATGGCCCGCAGCACGGCCAGGCCGTCCATGCCGGGCATGCGGATGTCGAGCAGCAGGACGTCGGGGCGGGTGCGGCGGATCAGCGCGAGCGCGGCGGCGCCGTCGGCGGCCTCGCCCACGCACTCCATCCCGGGCGCGCGCTCCAGCAGGGCCCGCAGCCCCATCCGTACGACCGCCTGATCGTCGGCGACGGCCACCCTGACCATGCCTTCAGGGGAGGTCGCGCCGTCCGGGACGGTTGCGCCGTCCAAGGGGATCGCGCCGTCCGGGGCAGCCGTGTCGTCCGGGGTGGTCACGCGGAGGTCCGGGGGAACCGGGCGGTCACCTGGAAGCCGCCGCCCTCGCGCGGTCCGGTGGCGAGATGGCCGCCCGCTTCGGTGACCTTGGCGCGCATCCCGGCCAGCCCGCGCCCCTCGCCCGCGCCCGTACGGCCGACACCCCGATCGGCCACCTCCACCACGAACTCGCCCGGACCCCCGCCCACCCGCACGAGCGCCCTGGTGGGCCCCGCGTGGCGCAGGACGTTGGTCAGCGACTCGCGCACCACCCCGTAGACGGCGGCCTGGAGATGGGCGGGCACGGCGAGGTCGGCGGGCTCGACGTCCACCGGCACGCCCGCCGCCCGCACGCCGTCGATCAGCCCGGCGAGGTCGGCCCCCGGCGGGTCGATGCCGTCGAGCGCCGCCCGCAGCTGGGCGAGCGCCGTCGTGCTGGTCTCCCTGATCGCCCGCAGCGAGGCGCGTGCCTGCTCGGGGTCGTCGTCCAGGGTGACGAGCGCGATCCCGGCCTGCATGGCGATGGCCGCCAGCCCGTGCCCGGCCGCGTCGTGCACCTCGCCGGCGATCCTGGCCCGCTCCGCCGCCAGCAGGTCGGGCCCGGCACCGTCGGTGGAACGCACCGTGGTGAGCCGGTGGGGCTGGGCGGCGGGGATCCCCCACGCCGCCGGCTCGACGCCGGCGGACGCGGCGAAAAGGGCTGGCGACTCAGCGCGTGCGGATCCGGTGAAGAGCGGCTCGGCGCGTACGGACTCCGTGGAGAACGGCGGCGGCTCGGCCTCCGCCGCGGCGGCAGCGGCCGCGGCGCGGGCCTGGGCGAGGCCGCTGAACGACCACGGGACGGCCAGCCAGCCCGCCCACGCCAGCATGATCACGACAGGGATGTCGCCGACCCGGGTCAGGCGTGACAGGGCGGCGAGCGGCCGGCGCAGGCGGCCGGCCCTGTGCGTCTGCTCCGTCACCATCCCCACCCGGCCAAGGTTCGTGTTGCCCCGATCCTAGCGAGCTTTCACAGGTTCCGGGTCTGGCGCGGGCCGTCCAGCCCCCACGAGGTGATCTTCCTCGGGGTGATCCTGATGATCTCTCTCGAGAAGTACGGCACGGGCGGGTCGACGTCGGTCAGCGCCTCCGCCGTGCCCCTGATCTCGATGCCGCGCACCACCCACGGATCGACCGAGGCCAGGTCGTCAACGACGAGCGCGACGGTGCTGCCCTGCCCGACGTTCCTGAACTTCTTGGACGCGCCCATGGCGTGCCCGCCGATGGTGATCGTGCCGGTCCCGGCGTCGACGAAGAAGTTGACCGGGTTGTTCTGCACCTGCCCGCCGGGCGACACGGAGGCCAGCCGGCCGAGGTGCTGCGAGGACAGGTAGTCAAGTTCCGCTGGTGTGAAGGTCATGCAGGCGAGTCTGCAACCTTGACATTGGTTGGGGTCAAGCCATTCCGGCTGTGAGCCAGCGCACCGGGTTCGCGGTGGTGATGAGGCCGATCGTGTCCTCGCCGACGCCCGCCTCGCGCAGGCGCGGCAGCAGCGCGTGGAAGAGGTGCGCGTAGCCCGGCCCGTCGTACTTGCGCAGCTGCGCCACCCGGCTCAGGCCCGTGCTGATCAGCAGGCGTTCCGCGTGGCCGTCCTCGATGAGGCCGAGCGCGATCCTGGCCGCCTGGTCGAAGCCCAGGCCGAGCACGCCCAGACTCACGTACGCGCCGGCCTCGGCGATCTTCCTGGCCGCGCCCAGGTCGGTGCCCGCGTAGCCGACGGCCACCCGGGAGCCCGGCAGGCCCTGGCCGAGCAGGATCTCCAGGAGCGCGGGGGCGTGCGCGCCGTGCGTGGCGACGGGCAGGCGCGACTTCAGCGAGGCGCGGGCGGCGGCGACCAGGCAGCGCTCCTCGCGCGGCGTCGGCTCGGCTCCCCAGGTGCCGACCTCGCCGATCACGCCGGGGAAGACGCCCATGTCGTCCACGCCGCTGAGGATCTCGTCCATGAGGCGGGCGGTGAGCGTGTCCACGTCCGCGTCGCCGACGTCCGTGAACGGCTCGGCGAACAGGCCGGTCGAGGCGATCACCGGCACCCGGCTGCCGGCCGCCATGCGGGCCAGGGCGGCGGCGTCGCGGCCCATCCCCATGCAGGTCAGGTCGACCACCAGGCCGAGGCCGTCGGCCTGGCGCAGCTCGCGGAGCTCGGCGGTGACGGCCTGCTCCTCGTCGAGCCACCGGTACGGGTCCGAGTCGATGCCGACGGCCCAGCGCATGTCGGTACGCAGGTGCTCGTGGGGGAGTACGGGGCCGGTGATGGCCGCGGCTCGTACAGGGCCGGTGACGGTGCGAAGCAAGACCTCGGGCATAGCAGACATTAACCGATGTTTGCCGTAAGTAGCCTCTTCTGGCGGCAAATTTTGCCGTTCGGAGGGTTTCAGGCCTTGCTAGTCGCCTGCAAGTCGGCACCTAGTGAGGCCCCGTATCCTGGATGGCACACCGACTGCCGGGGGGGAATTGTGCAGGTTCAGAACTCCGACACCGGCGACGCCGACATGCTCAAGGGCGAGGCCGCCGAGCATTCCAGCATGCCCGAGCGCCGTACGGGCCTTCACGGGTGGCTGGACGGGATCAGGTCCACGCGCACGGGCGCGCTCACGCTGAAGATCGTGTTCGGCGTGATCGGGACCGTCATGGTGGTGGCCGGGCTGATCATGGTGCCCTTCCCCGGGCCGGGGTGGGCGGTCGTGTTCGCGGGGCTGGCGGTGCTGGCCGTGGAGTTCCACTGGGCCCGCAGGGTGCTGGAGTTCGGCAAGCGCACGCTGCACGCCTGGATGGAGTGGTACAAGCGGCAGGGCTGGCTGGTGCGCGTCGTCGTGCTCGTCGTGACGGTGGCCGCGGCCGCGGTGATCGTCTACTTCGGCCTGCTCACGCTCGGCTTCGACGCGATCGCGTTCGTCCGGGGTCACATATAGATCGGTCCGGTATACCGGACCGATATTCCGCGCTTTCCTGCCTATTCTGCGGGCGTGATCGCCAAAATCGCCATCGCGCTGTCCTTAACGCTTTCCGGCCACGCGTCCGCGGGGTTTGCGGGTCCCGCCGCCCGGGCGGACCTCGTCCTCCCCGGGACCGCAGGTGTGAAATATCGCGAAACAACGGGTGATCCGGTACGCCTGACCGCCTACGGCCTCGGCACCAAGCGCACCTACCTGAGGTCCACGACCGGGAGCACGTTCACCTGGCAACAGGCGCTGTCCGAAGTGTCCGTCGCGCCCGGCGGCCGGCTGACGGCGGGCGTGCCCAGGGCGTACCGGTCGGGCTACGACTCCCTGATCGTCACCGACCGCACCACGGGCGCCGCCGGCCGGATCCGCACGGTCAAGAAGCCCCTGACGGCTTCCTACGCCTCCTGGTCCCGCGACGGGAAACGGGTCGCGCTCACGGTCGAGCAGAAGACCAGCGGCACGTGGCGCGTGATCGGCTACACCGTCGTGGACGTGGCCGCCAAGACCGCCCGCACGATCAGGGTCACCGGCCTGAGCGCGAAAGCGGGCTTCTGGTGGAGCCCCGACGGCAACCTCGTCTCCATGTACGGCACCGGCCTGCGCGTCTACCGGGCCCTGGACGGCGCGGTCCTGCGCACCTACGCCGGCGTCGGCCTGCCGACCGGCCCCGAGGACTCGTTCTCGCCGTCGGGCACCCGCCTGACCACCTGGTGCCCGGCACGCTTCAAGGAACAGCTCTGCCTGGTCGACCCGGCCACCGGCAAGATCGCCCAGCGGGTGAACGCCCGGCCGGAGGCGCTGTTCGGCTGGTGGGACGACAGCCACGTCATCGCCGTCGTGGCGCGCGGCACCGCCTACCGGCTGGTGGTGCTGGACCTGACCGGCAAGACGACACGCGTGCTCGCGGAACTGCCCCGTACGACGTGGACCGCGGAACTCTGGCTCTCCTTCACCCGAGGATCATAGATAGAGGCCGGTGCCGTGGTCGGTCTCCTGGGTGGCCACCGCGTGCAGGTCGCGCTCGCGCATCACCAGATAGACCTGCGCGTGCACTTCGACCTCGGACTGGTCTTCCGGGTTGAAGAGCACCTTGTCGCCCACCTTGACCGAGCGCACGTTCGTACCGACGCCGCACACCTCGCCCCAGGCCAGCCGGTTGGCCAGTTTGACCGTCGCGGGGATGACGATCCCGGAGCCGCTGCGCCGCTCCTGTGCCTCCGGCTCCAGCCTGATCATGACCCGGTCGTGCAGCATCTGAATTTCGAACTTGGGCTCAACCACAGCCCAAGTTTACGAGTCAGGACACCCCCGAGACTCCGGAAGCGCGATCACGGCAGCCTGAGCTCGGCGAACACGGGCCGGTGGTCGGTGTGCCCCAACCGCAGCACTTCGAAGTCCCGCACCGCCATCCGTGAATCCGCCAGCACGTGGTCGATCGGCACGCCGGGCAGGTTCTGGTCGGAGCCCTCCTGCGGCCAGGTCGGCACGAATCCCCGCCCCATGACGTCGGCCGCGTCCCGGTAACCGCTCGCCAGCAGCTCGCGCACCGGCAGGTGATCGAGGGTGGCGTTGAAGTCGCCCGCCAGCACCCGCAGCTCCTTGCCCGCCCGCGGCAGTGCCTCCAGCCCCGCCTGCCAGCACGGCTGCCGCCCGATCCGCTTCGGGGCGCACGGGTGCACGGATACGATCTCCACCCGCGCCCCGCCGGGATACGTGAGCCAGGCCCTGGCCTGCCCGAACCCGCCGTACTTGATCGTCGCACCGGCCTTCAGCGGATACCGGGCGTACACCGCCGACCCGCCGACCCCCTCCAGCGGGCGCGTGACGGCGTACGGCAGCACCTTGCGCACTCCCGCCTCGTTCAGCCGCCGCATGGCATCCGGCGTGAACTCCTGCAACGTCAGCACGTCCGGCCGCAGAGCGGTGACCAGCGCCATCAGGTCCGCTGTGTCCGCCCGCCCCACCAGCAGGTTCGCCGCGAGCACCCGCAGCGTCGGCCCGCCGGCCTTGGGGTTGCCGTCGGCCAGCGCGCGGGGGAGCAAGACAGGCGTCAGCGCCAGCACCGAAACCAGCGCGACCGTTCCGGCCGCCCACTGCCTCAGCAGGCAGGCCAGCACCAGGATCACCACCGTCGCGAGTGCCGCGTACGGCGTGTACGCCACCACCGGCACCCACGGCCAGTCCGGCTCGAACCCGCTCAACCGCACCGCCGCCCACCCCGCGAACGGCACCACCACGATCCAGCTCACCCATGTCCGCACGCCTTGTATCGCCACAAAGCGCGATTCGGGTTCATGAGTAAGGTGTGCTCCATGCGCGACGTGGAGGCCGGCGTCCTGAACGCCATCGACGAGGTCGAGACCGTGAGCCTGCTGGCCGAGACCGTCGGCGTCCCCAGCGTGACCGGCACCGACGCCGAGTCGGAGCTGCAGCACCGCTTCGCCCGCCTGCTCACCGAGGCCGGCATGGACGTGGACGTCTGGAAACTCGACCTCGCCGGCCTGGCCGCCCGCCCCGGCTTCCCCGGCACCGAGGCGCCCAGGAGCGAGGGCTACGGCGTCGTGGCCGTCACCGAGGGCGAGGGATCGCCGGCGCTGGCGCTCCAGGGCCACGTGGACGTCGTCCCGACCGGTGACCTGGCCAAGTGGGAGGGGCACGACCCGTTCGCCGCCCGGATCACCGGCGACGTGCTGCACGGCAGGGGCGCCTGCGACATGAAGGCGGGCCTGGTCGCGAACCTGGCCGTCGCGCGGGCGATCAAGAAGGCCGGGATCAGGCTGGCCAGGCCGCTGGCCGTGCACTGCGTGATCAGCGAGGAGGACGGCGGGCTCGGCGCGTTCGCCACGCTCGCCCGGGGGCACACGGCGCAGGCCGCGGTCATCACCGAGCCCACCAGCGGCGCGGTCATCACGGCCAACGCGGGCGCGCTGACGTTCCGGCTGGAGATCGCCGGTCGGGCCGCCCACGGGGCCACGCGGCACGAGGGGGTCAGCGCGGTCGAGGCGTTCTGGCCGGTGTTCGAGGCGATCAGGCGGCTGGAGACCGAGCGCAACCGGGACGTTCCCGATCCCTCTCGGCCCGGCCTCTTCCGGGGCGACGGAGCGCCGTACCCGATCGAGGTCGGCACCGTGCGCGCGGGCGACTGGGCCAGCACCGTGCCCGACCTGCTGGTCGCCGAGGGCCGGCTCGGGGTGCGGCTGGACGAGGACCCGGCGGCGGCGCGGGCCGCGTTCGAGGAGGCGGTCGCCGGCGTCGCCGATCCCTGGCTGCGCGCGAACCCGCCGGTCGTGACGTGGCCCGGCGGCCAGTTCGCCAGCGGCCGGCTGCCCGCCGGGCACGCGCTGCTGGACGAGGTCGGCAGGGCCGTCGCCGACGTCACGGGCGCGCGGCCCGCCGAGGCGGCGGCGCCGTACGGGAGCGACCTGCGGCTGTACGCGGCCGGCGGGATCCCGACCCTGCACTACGGCCCCGGGGACGTGCGATACGCGCACGCCCCCAGGGAACAGGTCGAGCTGAGGGAGCTGCGCGAGGTCACGCGGGCACTGGCACTGCTCGTTGTGCGCCGCTGCGGAGCACTCTGAGCAGGGTCGGCGCGGGCCGGCATCCGTCCGGCGTGGTCCATGAGACTCCCCCAGTGTGGTGTCTGTCCGGCTGAGGGTCACCCAGGACGGCCGTCCGTTCCACGTCCAACGGCGCGTTCCGGCTGTGCCGGCGGGCACTGAAAATGGACTAGAGTCCGAATCATGTCGGAGTCCCTGGAGCTTCTGGTCGGCCAGCCGGTGAAAGAGCGGGCGGACGCGGCGCGCAACCGGGAGAAGGTGCTGGCCGCGGCCGCCCGGCTGTTCGCGGAGAAGGGGGTGGAGGCGGTCTCGATGGACGCCGTCGCCGCGGAGGCCGGGGTGGGCAAGGGCACGCTCTTCCGGCGCTTCGGCGACAAGTCGGGGCTCGCCGTGGCACTCCTGGACGATCGCGAACGCGACCTGCAGCAGCGCGTCCTGTCCGGCCCGCCGCCCCTCGGGCCCGGGGCTCCCGCGTCCGAGCGGCTGGCCGCCTTCGTGGCCGCCTACCTCGACTATCTCTTCGCCCACCTGGACCTGGTCCGCATGTCGGAGACCGCCAGCCCGGGGGCTCGCTACCGGATTGGGGCCTACCGCTTCTGGCACCGGCACGTGGCGATCCTGCTGGCCGAGTGCCGCCCGGGCTGCGACGCCGACCCGCTGTCCCACACGCTGCTGGCCGCGATGGGCGCGGAGGCGGCCGCGGCCCTGAAGGACGCCTACGGCCCCGCCCGTGCGGCCACGGCCATCACCACCCTCGCCGCCGCCCTCACCACCACCTCCTGACCCCACCGCGCGGCCCGCTGGCCGGTCGTCGCAGGGGTGGTGGGTCAGGCGGAGGTGGAGATGCGGCGGCGGGATTCGGGGACGATGAGCGGGGTGCCGGACTGCGGGTCCGGGATGATCTCGCAGCGCAGGTCGAACACCCGATGCACCAGCTCAGGCGTGACGATCTCCGTCGGATCCCCCTCCGCGACGATCTCGCCGGCCCGCATGACGATCAGGTGGGTCGCGTACCGGCAGGCCTGGTTCAGGTCGTGCAGGACGGCCACCATGGTGCGTCCGGCCTCGTGCAGGTCGGCGCAGAGGTCCAGCACCTCGATCTGGTGGGAGATGTCCAGGAACGTGGTCGGCTCGTCCAGCAGCAGGATCGGCGTCTCCTGGGCCAGCGCCATGGCCAGCCACACCCGCTGCCGCTGCCCGCCCGACAGCTCGTCCACGATCCGGTCGGCCAGCTCCGCCACATCGGTGGCGCGCATGGCCTCGGACACGG
The DNA here is from genome assembly GCF_053590415.1 of Nonomuraea sp. NPDC003201. Taxonomy (NCBI): domain Bacteria; kingdom Bacillati; phylum Actinomycetota; class Actinomycetes; order Streptosporangiales; family Streptosporangiaceae; genus Nonomuraea; species Nonomuraea sp. NPDC003201. Next base: position 585 of record NZ_JBSFTC010000020.1, on the reverse strand, counting down.
CCGCCTCGTCGGCGCGCGACCACTGGCGCATGAGCCGCTGGTGCGGGTAGCGGCCGCGGGCCACCAGGTCGGCGACGGTGATCCCGTCGGGCACGACCGAGCTCTGCGGGAGCAGGCCGAGCCGCCGCGCCACCTCCTTCGACGGCAGCGACGTGATCACGCTCCCGTCCAGGTGGACGGCGCCGGACTTCGGCTTGAGCATCCGGGCCAGGGCGCGCAGCAGGGTGGACTTGCCGCAGGCGTTCGGGCCGATGATCACGGTGAAGGACTCGTCGGGGATCGCCACGCTCAGGTCGGCCGCCACGACGCGCTGGTCGTAGGCGAGTGTGAGATCGGTGCCTGACAAACGGGCCATCAGTGGCGGTCCTTTCGCAGGAGCAATGCGAGGTACGTGCCGCCGATGGCGGCGGTCAGCACGCCGACGGGCAGCTGGGTGGGGGCGAGGACGCGCTGGGCGGCCAGGTCGGCGACGGTCAGCAGGACGGCGCCCATGAGCGCCGAGGCCCCCATCGTCACCCCGGCCGAACGCGTGAGCCGCCGGGCGAGCTGCGGCGCGGCGAGCGCGACGAAGACGACGGGCCCAGC